>NZ_JBLJAJ010000027.1:0-82064 GCF_047530005.1 Serratia sp. N21D137 | reverse complement strand
CAGGTGGTTTTGCCAGCATCGAAAGATGCGACGTAAAAGAATCGGTGGAGCGGTAGTTCAGTTGGTTAGAATACCTGCCTGTCACGCAGGGGGTCGCGGGTTCGAGCCCCGTCCGTTCCGCCACTTAATTGATAAGCCCTGAGTCTCTGACTCAGGGCTTTTTCATTTGCTTAAATTGAACACCCCAATGGTTTATTCCTGCCTCAATTAGCGTCAATTTCTGATTATTGTTGCCTATTAATCAAAAGTCTTATGCACAATAGGGCGTTTTTGATCAACAAAACTGCTGCCATAATCCTCCCAAGCTGTTTTGATAAACAAACCGAGAGAACACAATTATGAGCATCCCTGCATTTGGCTTAGGTACCTTCCGTCTACAAGATCAAGTGGTGATCGATTCCGTGAGCACCGCTCTGGAACTGGGCTACCGTGCCATTGATACCGCACAAATCTATGAGAACGAAGCGGCCGTTGGCCAAGCTATCGCAGCCAGTGGCGTGAAACGTGAAGAGCTATTTATCACCACCAAAATCTGGATCGCCAACCTGGGCAAAGACCAACTGATCCCAAGTCTGCAAGAAAGCCTGAAAAAGCTGCAAACCTCCTATGTGGATCTGACTCTGATCCATTGGCCGTCACCGAACGATGAAATCTCGGTTGCCGAGTCGATGGCGGAGTTGGTGAAGGCTAAGGAACTCGGACTGACGCGCCAGATTGGTATTTCCAACTTCACCGTTGAACTGATGCAGCGTGCTATTGATGCGGTGGGTGCTGATGCAATTGCCACCAACCAAATCGAACTCTCACCGTATCTGCAAAACCGTCAGGTGGTTGAATTTGCGCAACAGCATGGCATTGCCATCACCTCTTATATGACGTTGGCTTATGGCAAGGCGTTGCAGGATGAAGTCATCAACAATATCGCCAAGCGCCGTGATGTGACGGCGGCTCAGGTGATCCTGGCTTGGGCTATGCAACTGGGTTATGCGGTGATCCCGTCCTCGACCAAGCGTGAAAACCTGGCGAGTAACCTGTTGGCTCAGCAACTGACGCTGTCTGATGATGAAATGGCGGAGATTGCTGCATTGGAATGCGATGGCCGTCTAGTTAGCCCGGAAGGCCTGGCACCAAACTGGGATTGATAGATTGGCCGTCTGTGGTTTGACGCCACAGACGGCCTGGCGGGTCTTAACGAGCGATCTTTTGGTGTAGGGCGATAATCTCACGGCCCATTTCCATCAACATAATTGCGTTCATCAAATGGTCCTGTGCATGGACCATCACCAGATGAACCGGGATTTTACCGCTGCCTTCGTCCATTTCGATCAGTTTGGTCTGCACGTGATGAGCGCCAGAGAGTGCCTCCTGCGCTTGTTGCATATACTGTTCAGCCTGCACGAAATCTTCATCTTCGCGCGCACAGCGCATGGCTTGAAACACCAGACTGCGGGCGTAACCCGCATTGGCAATCAGTTCCATCACCTCGTTTTCCAAATCCATTTCAGGCCTCCTCAATCAGTGCCAGGGCTTGATCCAATACCTTGTCACCCTTCATGGTGCCGTAGGCCATCATATCGATGCAGGCGACTTTTTTATGGTGCTCTTGGGCAATCTTCTCGCACTCGGCCAGCTTATAGCGGATCTGCGGCCCCAGCAGCGCGACGTCAAATTCGGTTACCGCCGTTTTGTATTCGCGGATCGACTTGGCACAGATCTCGGCATCAATACCACGCGCAATGGCTGCTTCCTGCATCTTTTTCACCAGCAGACTGGTGGACATACCCAAGTCACACACTAACAGGATCTTTTTCATGTTATTTCTCCAGGCGTTCCAGCAAATGCTGGATTAAAAGTGGGATCGGTCGGCCAGAGGCCACGCTACGGCCATTTTCGCGCCACAGCGCGGTACCGCTGATATCAAGGTGCGCCCAGGGAATATCCGTCGGGCTGAAACGGCTTAGGAAGTAGGCGGCAGAGGTACTGATAGCCGCATTGTTGGTCGGCGTGTTGCACAGATCGGCAATATGGCTCTCGACCTGTTTGCTGAAGCGATCATCCAAAGGCAGCGACCACAGAGGATCTCCACTACGCAAGCCTGCCTGAGTGAGATCGTGACGCAGGTTTTCATCCTCGGTCATCAGGCCGCTAAGATCGTAACCCAAGGCTTTGACCACCGCGCCGGTGAGCGTAGCCAGATCGATCACGTATTCTGGCGGCTGCTGATTATGGGTCAACCTGCTGGCGTAGGCGATGCCATCGGCCAGTACCAGCCGCCCCTCGGCATCGGTGTTATTGATTTCCACGGTTAAGCCGCTGTAGCTGGTTGCGACATCGCCTGGGCGCATCGCTGCCGGGCCAATCATATTTTCGGCCAGCGCCAGTACGCCTACCAGACGGACCGGCAGCTTGAGTTCTGCCACGGCCAGCATCAGGCCAAAGACGTTAGCTGCGCCACACATGTCATATTTCATGGTGTACATGCCATCGCCACCTTTTAGCCACAGGCCGCCGGTATCGAAGGTGATACCTTTGCCCACGTAGGCGCTGAAGGGGCCAGTGTCGCTCCCCTGGTAACGTATCACCACCAGACGCGGAGGATTATCGGCACCTTTACCTACCGCCTCTAGCAAGCCAAGACCCTGTTCAGCGATCTGCTGTTCATCCAACACTTCGCAGCTCAGGCTGGGATAGGGTGCAATCTGGCGGGCGATCTCGCTGGCGAAAAATGCCGGGGTGCAACGATCGCTTGGCATGTCGGCAATGCGTCGTGCTGCCTTCATCCCCATGGCGGTGGCAGCCGCTTGAGACAGCCGCTGCTCGAGAGTGGCTCGTTGCTCCGGCTGGCAATAGAACACCAACTCCTGGATACGCGGTGTGGGTGACGCGTCTGCCTTTTTCAGACCGAGATCGCTCAGTTGGTAATCCAGGTTGAACAGGAAGTGCAGCAGAGGGTTCAGTGCCGGCAGGCTGCGGCGATCAAACGCCGTGCAGTCGACGATCAACTGCGTACTAGTACCGCTGCGTAGTAGAGGACGCAGTGCGGCGACCAGCTTGCTGGTTTGCCCATCGAGCCAGAACGTTTTTGGCAACAGCGTGACGCGGCCTGCCGGAGCACAGCCATAGGCGCAGTCGGCGGTTTGCTGCTGGGCGGTGGCCTGCAGTTCCTGTAACAGGGCAGCATTGCAGGGTAATTGCAGTGAGCTGCCGGGATAGCTAATCACATGGCTGTTAACTTCCCACGCGGGGATTTCACTCAGCAATCGATAATTAATCAAAATGGATCTCCTCAATCGGCGCGCGAATGCGCTCGGCATAGTCGGTTAGCCATTGCTCGCTGGCTGGAGTGTAGTGGGTATGCTCAGCCCGGCGTTCTGCCAGGTACACCGTCGGTGGCTGGATGGCGCTGGCGACCACAAACGAGAAGGTTTTGATATTGGTTGAGATGCCGAATTCTCCCTGCCGATTCATGCAGACTACGGAGAGATCGCCCACCCGGCCAAAGCGGGCTATCAGTCTGTCTTCCAGCTCGAAGACGACCGAATCGGCCGCCTGTTGTGGCGTCATGCCTTGCTGCATACGGCGTACGATCTCATAGCTGGTGCAGCCTTTCATCAGGTCTTCACCCACGCCTGTGGCGGTTGCGGCACCGATCTGGCTGTCACAGTAGAAACCGGAGCCAATCACCGGTGAATCACCCAGGCGGCCACGGCGTTTCATAAACAAGCCGCTGGTAGACGTGGCCACGCTCATTGAGCCATGCAGATCGAGGCCGATAATGCCGACGGTATCGTGGCCATTGTAGGGGCTAAGACCTTTATCGATGGTTTCGCGGCAACGTTTACGATAGTGCTGGGTTGCTCGCTCAGTGAGCATGGTCTTGTCGGCAAAACCCTGGCTAAGGGCCCACTCACGTGCGCCAGCCCCCACCAGGACGCTGTTGAAGCGTTCGCGGCTCAGCGCCTGGGCAACCTTCACCGGGTTGGCGATATCCACCAGGTTACCAACGGCACCAAAGGCCAGCGTATCGCCATCCATAAAGGCCGCATCCAGTTCTACCTCACCATTTTCGGTCGGCAGGCCACCGAAACCGACAGATTTATAAAACGGAAAGTCCTCCACTTCCGCCACCGCACTAACCACGCTTTGTGCGGCGCTTGCTCCGGCTTTCAGTGTTTCACTGGCCTGGGTGACGCCTTCCAGTGCCATACGCCAGGTTGCAATCATTCCCCACATATCAAACTCCTGATGTTTCGGCTGCGCGATATTGTTTGTCCAAAATGCGCAGGAAAGGCAGATAAAGCATGGCGCCGATCAGCAGGTTAACGATCTGCATCAGGCTGCCACTCAAATGGCCGGTCACGATAAAGCCACTGATCACCGGCGGCAGCGTCCAGGGGATAAATACCCCGGTGGTGACGGCGACGGCCCCCACCTTCATCGCCACGTATTGCACGGTAACCAACACCACCGGGACCAGGTTGAAGGGGATCAGCATGATAGGGTTCATGATCACCGGCAGGCCAAACAGGATCGGTTCATTAATGTTGAAGATTGAAGCCGCAGCCCCCATGCGGCCTACTTCGCGGATGCTGTTGCTACGGGCAAAGAACAGAATGGCGATCACCAGCGACAGGGTGGCACCAGCGCCGCCCATCCAGATCATATCGAAGAACTGTTCGGTAACGATGTGCGGTGGCGTGACCCCGGCCTGGATAGCGGCGATGTTGTCGGTCTGGTTTTCCATCCACAGCGGGCGAATGATGCCGTTGACCATCGAACCGGAGTTGATCCCCACCGACCAGAGGATGGTGATACTCAATACCGTCAGCAGCGCACCGATATAGGAAGTGCCAAAGTGACGTACCGGCGTGGCGACTACGTTATAAATAAACTGATGAATGGTTTGGTAGCTGGTGTGTTCGAACAGAATACGGATCGCCAGCACCAGGATAATCACGAACAGCGCAGGCAGCAGAGCGGCGAAGGATTCCTGTACCGCCGGTGGTACGCCTTCGGGCATTTTGATAATCAGCTTGCGGCGCTTGAGGTAGCAGAACAGTTCGGTCCACAGCAGTGAGCCGATCATCGCCACAAACAGCCCCTTGCTGCCGATCCACTCGGTTGGGATCACATTGATATTGCCCAAGGCTTCTACCTTGATAAACGGCGTGAGGATCAGGAAGCACACCAGCGACAGAATACCGCTGGAGACGCGATCCTCGTCATAATGTTCCGCCAGGCGGTAAGCGGTAAGGAAACTGACAAACAGCGACATGGTGGAGAACACCGCGTTGAACGGGATCTCGATGATATTGCTCCAGCTGGCGCCAAACAGGCCTGCCATAAACTGCTGGTAACCCTGATTGGGGAATGACGAGATCACCAGCAGGATCGAGCCGACGATAATGAACGGCATAAAGGAAACATAGGCACCGCGGATGGCACACAAATGCCGCTGCTGTGCGGCCTTGGCCGCCAGAGGCATCAGCTTGGCTTCAAGAAATCCCAGAGCGTTGTTCATGGTAAACCCCGTAGGTATGCTTATTGGAGAAAACAGGTAAGGGTGGCGACTTATTAGCTGGGATTATCAGGGAATGGATTTTAAAGAAAGGTGAATCAGTTCACAGTGTGAGGTGAATTTATAAAATATCTCACAAGATTGGTTATGATAGAGCATCAATTCTAGTGTGGAGTCCACGATGGAAATCAAGCTGCATGCGAATGCGACCACCACCCCACGAGTGCGGCGTTATATCCAGCAATCGGATAAAAGTGACCGCGTATTGGCGCAGGAGCTGGGCATTTCCGTGGCGACGGTACGCCGTTGGCGGCAGCGCCAGGATGTCGCCGATCGCCATACGGTGCCCAAGACCCTTCGCAAGGCGCTGACGGATGAGCAAAGTTTGCTTATCAACTGGCTGAGACAAAAATTACAGCTGCCGCTGGATGAGCTGCTGGTGGTGGTGGTTCAGGGCATGCAACAGCCGATCTCCCGTGCGGGATTGGATCGCTATCTGCGCGGTGTGGGCCAACGTGGTGAGGCAGAAAATAGAGCGCTACGAGGTAAAAAGGCGGTGAAGGCTGGTGAACGGCCGGGGAATCTCGCTCTTTTTTATCAACGAATTAGCCTATCGGCCGAAGATGGCGGCGAGCAGCACCTCTTGTGGGCCGAAGAGAAGGTCAGCGGCTGGCTGAGTGCACGAGCCTTTGCGGGAGCCTCGCCGATGCTGGTGGTCAACTGGCTGAAGGAACTGTTACCGCACTGCCCAGGTGATATACAATCTCTTGAGACTGAAAATAAAAAGCTGTTCGGCAATAGCGAGTCTCAAACCCATCCCTTACAGCTATGGTGCCGGGAGCAGGGGATAACGTTGCAACAACCCGCGTTACCGCAAATGGAGATTGTGCTGCGGCTCGAAAGCCAACTGGCGCAGTTGCTACCAGCGGCGGAGAGCTCATCGCTGGATAACGTGTTGCAGGCGCTCTGTGCCAGCTATAACCAGCACTGGCCGCAGAAGAAGCTGGGTGGCCTGACGCCCACCGCATTCTGGTTGCAGCATCGGCCAGGTTAGTGGGGTGTCAGGCTTTCGCTAAGAAAGTCAATAAAGCTGCGCAGGCGGTTGCTTACGGCGCTGTCGCTGTAATAAACCGCGTTCACAGGTATGGCAACCGGCAGCGTCTCCTTAACCAGGATCTGCACTAAATCCCCACGCTGAATATCCTCATCGATCATAAAGTTCGACAGACAGGCGATGCCGTTGCCATGCAGGCAAAGGTGGCGCTGTGTTTCTCCGCTGTTGGTAGTCAGCCCCGGTGTAATCTCCACCTGCCGGCCATCGGCGCAGGCTAATGGCCAGCGGTTCAGGTTGGGCAGATCGTTGAAGCCGATGCAGCAGTGTTGCGCCAGCTCCTCTACGCTTTGCGGGGTACCGAACTGCTGCAGATAGGCCGGTGACGTCACAATTTTTCGATAGCTGGTCATCAGTTTGCGCGCCTTCAAGCTTGAGTCTGTCAGTTCCCCCACGCGGATGGCAATGTCGACCTTGCGCTCAATCAGGTTGATAAAGGTTTCTGAAGAGACCAGCGAGAGCGACATTTCCGGGTAGCGGGCACGAAACTCGCCAACCAACGGGGTCAGCACGTGCAACACGACCGGCGTTGCGGCATCCACGCGCAACAGGCCCTGGGGCCGCTGGCGGCTCTCCATCAGCGCATTTTCCGCCGCGGCCATATCGCTCAGGACTTTCTGCACCTGGCGGAAATAGTTTTCTCCCTCCTGCGTCAGGCTTATCTGGCGGGTGGTGCGATTGAGCAGCGTGACCCCCAGCTTACTCTCCAGCTTTTTTACCGTGCGGCTGACCACCGAGTTCGCCTGTTCCAAGTGCTCCGCCGCACGGCTGAAGCTACCGCATTCCACCACGGTGACAAAGGTGATCAGTTCATCCGAATTTGCCTTCATTGTTGCTCCATCAGCAAAATTTATTTGAAATTTTGAGCATTTTTATCATTTAAGCACAGGCAGATAATCACCGCTATCAACCCGAACGCTATTTTGGAGTTAGCAATGCCTCTCGCTTTACTTGCCTTGACCATCAGTGCCTATGCCATCGGCACCACGGAGTTTGTGATTGTCGGCTTGATCCCGACCATCGCCGAGCAGTTGAACGTCACCGTGCCGTCCGCAGGGCTGCTGGTGACCCTGTATGCCATTGGGGTGGCGATCGGTGCGCCGGTACTGACCGCTTTAACCGGCCGCGTGCCGCGCAAGATGCTGCTGGTGGGCCTGATGGTGCTGTTCACCCTTGGCAACCTGCTGGCCTGGCAGTCACCGAGCTATGAGTCACTGGTGGTTGCTCGTTTACTGACTGGCCTGGCGCACGGGGTGTTTTTCTCGGTGGGTTCAACCATTGCCACCAGCCTGGTAGCCAAAGAGAAGGCGGCAACGGCGATCGCCATCATGTTTGGTGGCTTGACCGTTGCGTTAGTGACAGGCGTGCCGTTAGGCACCTTTATCGGCCAGCACTTCGGCTGGCGTGAGACCTTCCTGGCGGTGTCGTTGATTGGCATAGTGGCGATTATTGCCAGCCTGATCCTGATCCCGAACAACATCAAGAACCAGGCCAGTGCCAGCATACGCGATCAGTTGCAAGTGCTGACACACCCGCGCCTGCTGCTGATTTACGCCGTTACCGCGCTGGGCTACGGCGGGGTATTCACGACCTTTACCTTCCTGGCACCGATGATGCAGGAGCTGGCTGGCTTTTCGGCTCCGGCCGTCAGTTGGATTTTGCTGGCCTATGGCATAGCGGTAGCCATCGGTAACATTTGGGGCGGCAAGCTGGCCGACCGTCATGGCGCGGTGCGGGCACTGAGCTTTATCTTTGCCGCGTTAGCCGCTTTGCTGTTGGTGTTTCAATTTACCGCCAGCCACAGCACCGCCGCGCTGCTGACTGTAGTGGTGATGGGGGTATTTGCCTTTGGCAATGTCCCAGGCTTGCAGGTTTATGTGGTGCAGAAGGCCGAGCAGTACACGCCGAACGCGGTGGACGTTGCTTCAGGCCTGAATATCGCGGCTTTTAACGTGGGGATAGCATTGGGCTCCGTGATTGGCGGGCAGACCGTGGCTTCGCTAGGGTTGGCACAAACGCCTTGGATCGGTGCGCTGATTGTCGTGGGGGCGTTTTTACTGATTGGCCTCAGTGGCCGCTTGGATAAACAACACCCACGGCAGTTCGCCTGATCCCATCTTGTACCTTTCTTCTTGGCCCGCATTGGCGGGCCTTTGCGCATTCAGCGCGAACCTTTACAGACACATACACGGCATTGATTGAAATCGGCCCGCCTTGCCCCTATAACTGGATCTCTAAAAGCCATGTTGGCAGAGCCGCTCAGGCGTATACTGAATTGAGTCTTGGTAGCCAGGTTGCTATCAACGTGATTTTCATCCGAACGGGAAATAGGCGAATAACGTGCCGAAACGAACTTATGCAATGAGGTATGTTGCGGGCCAGCCAGTTGAACGGATTTTCCCTGGTGCCATCAATCAGCCGCTACCGCCCGGGGCCGCGTTGCCTACGTCTGGTGCGCTGCGGGTGATGGTATGGAATATTTTCAAACAGCAGCGTGCCGATTGGCTTTCGGTATTGAAAGACTTCGGTAAAGATGCGCAGCTGGTGCTATTGCAGGAGGCGCAGACCACGCCGGAATTGGTCAGCTTTGCCACCTCTAACTATCTGGCGGCCGATCAGGTGCCCGCCTTTGTGTTGCCGCAACACCCTTCCGGCGTGATGACGCTGGCGGCTGCACATCCGGTGTATTGTTGCCCGCTGCGCGAACGGGAGCCGCTGCTGCGTTTGGCCAAGTCGGCGTTGATCACCGTCTACCCTCTATTAGATGGCCAACTGTTAATGGTCGTGAATATCCACGCGGTGAACTTTAGCCTGGGAGTGGACGTTTACAGCAAGCAGCTTGGCCCGATTGGCGAGCAGATCGCCCTTCATCGGGGGCCGGTGATTATGGCGGGAGATTTTAACGCCTGGAGCCGCAAGCGCATCAACGCGCTGTATCAATTTGCCAGCGATATGGCGTTGCACGAGGTCAATTTCGCCGACGATCATCGCCGCAAAGCCTTTGGCCGCCCGTTGGATTTTATCTTTTACCGCAACCTGGGCGTTACAGAGGCCTCGGTGCTGGTGACTCAGGCCTCAGACCACAATCCGCTGCTGGTGGAGTTCCATTCGCAAACCGATCAACCGGTCTGGTAGCGAAATTTGGCCAATAAAAAAGCATCCCGAGGGATGCTTTTTTTGTAGCGAAAACTTAGGTTTCCGGCGACGATTTGTTGCTGACAAACAGCGTCAGCTTCACACCAGGTTGCAAACTGCTGGCTTTGCCGAGCGTTGAGTTCCAACGCATCACGTCGTTAATTTCGACGCCGTGACGACGTGCAATGCTGGAAAGCGAATCACCTTTACGCACTTGGTAGGTGATGCTGCTGTTATCTCTGGCATTGCTGGCCACTTGCAGGGTTTGCCCAACTTTCAGCGTGCTCTTGCCACGCAAATTGTTCCAACTCTGCAAATCGCTGGTCTTAACGTTCAGCCGTTTGGCGATGGTGGATAACGTATCGCCGGAACGAACCTTATACGCACTTCCGCCTGACAGGCCGCTGTTCTTTGCCAACTGGGTGGTTGGTAATGTTGCAGCTATCTGTCCGTCGGCCAACGAGTCTTTCAACTGTGCGGCATTCTTTTTGGGAACCATGATGTAATGGGGCCCATTAGGTGCCGTAACGCCTTTCTTGTAGCCAGGGTTATAAGCCTTCATCTTGGTGAGAGAAAGCCCAGACATCTCTGCCGCCTGAGTCAGCTGGATCTGCTGCCCGACATCAATACGCGCCAGTGCACGGGTTTCGTCAGTTTTTGGCAACTTGACGCCGTACTTTTTGCTGTGCTTGATGATATCGCTCAGTGCCAGCATTTTCGGGACATAGATTGACGTTTCACGCGGAAGCGACAATGCCCAGAACTCAGTGGACTTACCCTGACGTTTATTCGCCTTAACCGCTTGCATGACTCGGCCTTCACCACTGTTATAGG
Organism: Serratia sp. N21D137; assembly: GCF_047530005.1. Classification (NCBI taxonomy): domain Bacteria; kingdom Pseudomonadati; phylum Pseudomonadota; class Gammaproteobacteria; order Enterobacterales; family Yersiniaceae; genus Serratia; species Serratia sp. N21D137. The sequence continues at coordinate 71,466 of NZ_JBLJAJ010000027.1, read as the reverse complement.
CGGCGATGGTCAATAACCAGTCACCGTCAAACATGCGGTTCAAACGCTCCATCATGTTAAGCGCAGCGGTCGTCGAGGCCACAACATCACGGCGCCCGTCATACCACTGATTGTTTTTCAAACCATAATTGCGACCCGTTTGCGGCACGATCTGCCATAGCCCTGCGGCATTGGCACTTGACGTGGCGTGAGGGTCAAAAGCGCTCTCCACTATGGGTAGCAGTACCAGTTCCATCGGCATATTGCGTTTCTTAATCTGCCCGACTATCCAGTACATGTACGGCTCTGCCCGTAGTGTTACATCGTGGAGATAGCTCTTACTTTTTAAATATTTTCTTTTCTGTTCACGGATCCGGTCGTTTTCCGGAACCTCCATCTTCAGCTCGTCGCTAATGAAGTTCCACAGGTTCTGCTGAGCGGCGCTACTGTTACTGTCTAGCCACCGTGCCGAACTCGCTGTGTACTCTCCTGCTTCACTTTCTTGACCTGCCGAAGACAGACTCTGTGCATGCTGCTTTGGGGCCGGTGCATCCTTCCAGGATGACTGGCAACCTACCAGCAAGACCGAGGCGAGAAGTATCGCTTTAGCCTTCATGTGTGTGTCAATATAGTTGCTTAAAAGACGAGCAAGGATACTTTGCTTCGCCAAAAAACACAACTAAAAGCTTAGAAGGCATCCTTGCGCAGGCGTAATTCGGAAAAAACCGAATGAAGCTGGCTCGGTGGTGAGTTAAAGCCTATTTTCTTTTGTAAATCAGTGTCATGGCAGCGTAAAAATAGATTAATTTTACGCTCTAATTGCAACGTTGTGGGCAGGCTAGGCACTCCTTTTGCCCTTGATTGCTCAATTTGTTGCTGATATGTTTCAATTTGGCGGTCTTGCGGCAAAATTGTCCTGGCAAACTTAAGGTTTGAGAGCGTGTACTCGTGTGCGCAACAAATTAGGGTTTCGTCGGGAAGTTGCGCGAGCCGTTGAAATGAGTGGTACATTTGCTCTGCCGTCCCTTCAAAAAGCCGTCCGCAGCCCGCAGAAAAAAGCGTATCCCCACAGAAAAGATAAGGTGCACTGTAGAATGCCACGTGACCTAGGGTATGCCCGGGAACTGCGATGGTGGTGTAGCTACGCCCGCCAATTTCCAGGATATCGCCATCCTGAACCAACCGATTTGCTCCCTTATTAGCGGTTTCCTGAGGGCCATACACCGGCAGATCCGGATATTGCGCAACGATTTCCGCTACGCCGCCGACGTGGTCGTGGTGGTGGTGGGTTAATAATATGGCCTCGGGGGTGAGTTGCCGTTGGGACAACGCCGCCAATACCGGGCCAGCTTCGCCGGGATCGACGATCACGCAGCGCCCTTGCTGGTTAGCCAATAACCAAATGTAATTGTCCTGAAAAGCGGGAATGCTGATAAGATTCATGGAACACCTCTCGTTGGCAACGGCTTGAAAGAGATACTAAACCATGAAACCAGCCCAGACTCTAGAAAAGCTCACTAGCCCCTACTCCTGGGCCGGGTTGCCGTGGGGGGAATACTATCGTGAAGCGTTGGAGCAGCAGTTGCAGCCCTGGTGGCCCAAGATGTTTGGTTTCCATCTGTTGAAGATCGGCAATCTCAGCGCCGAGTTGGATAGCGAAAAGTGCGCCATCTCGCATCAGGTTAACGTGGGATTGGCCGGGGATAACCTGCATGTGCAGGCCGATCCTTATCAGTTGCCCTTTGCGGCCAAGTCCGTCGATGCCTGCCTATTGGCCCATACGCTCTCTTATGCCGATGACCCACACCGTATGTTGCGTGAGGTCGATCGCGTCATGATTGACGATGGTTGGTTGGTGATCAGCAGTTTCAACCCTTTTAGCCTGCTAGGCTTGGGGAAGCTGATCCCCCGGTTGCGCAAACGCCAGCCTTACGTCAGCCGGATGTTTACCCAGATGCGCCTGCTGGACTGGCTCAGCCTGCTCAATTATGAGGTGTTGGATCAGACGCGCTTCCACGTGTTGCCTTGGCAGCGCAAGGGAGGGACTTTCTTGAGTACGCATTTACCGGCGCTTGGCTGTATGAGCGTGATTGTAGCCCGCAAGCGAACCTTGCCGCTGACGCCAACGCCGATGAAAGTGGGGGCAAGAAAGCACTCACTCAGCCGCGCAGTGGGCGCGACCAAGAGTTATCGCAAACTGCCTTAAGCTTCGGGCTTGTAGCCAACGTCGTCCTGCGTCGGGCTGCCAGCTGCATCGCGTGCCAGCACGTCGCAACGTTCGTTTTCCGGATGCCCGGCATGGCCTTTGACCCACTCCCAACGGATGGTGTGGCGGGCAATCGCCAGATCCAGGCGCTGCCAGAGATCGACGTTCTTCACCGGTTTTTTGTCGGCAGTTTTCCAGCCGCGCTTTTTCCAGTTGTGGATCCAACTGGTGATCCCCTGGCGTACGTATTGGCTATCGGTGCTCAGCACCACTTCGCAGGGGGTGGTCAAGGCTTCGAGCGCCACAATGGCGGCCATCAGCTCCATGCGGTTATTGGTCGTCAGGTAATAACCCGCGCTGAACAGTTTCTCGTGCTGTTTATAACGCAAAATTGCGCCGTAACCGCCGGGGCCTGGATTACCAAGGCAAGAGCCGTCGGTGAAAATTTCTACCTGTTTAAGCATCTCTGGTAGACTCTTCCTATCAGTTTTATAAAAACCAAGTCTGACATAAACCAGCGCCATGAGCACAGCATTATGATCTCTACACCAACCAGACAGATCGTTCTCGATACCGAAACCACCGGTATGAACAAGCTAGGGGTTCACTACGAAGGTCACCGCATCATTGAGATCGGGGCCGTTGAGGTGATCAACCGCCGCCTGACCGGGCGCCACTTCCACGTTTACGTCAAGCCGGATCGGCTGGTGGATCCGGAAGCCTACGGCGTACACGGTATCAGCGATGAGTTCCTGGCGGATAAGCCTACTTTCGATCAGATCGCCGCTGAATTTATCGACTTCATCCGTGGTGGCGAACTAGTCATTCATAACGCCGCGTTCGATATCGGCTTTATGGATCACGAGTTCCGTATGTTGCAGCGAGATATCCCGAAGACGGAGACCTTCTGCACCATCACCGACAGCCTGTTGATGGCGCGCCGCCTGTTCCCAGGCAAGCGTAACAACCTCGATGCGTTGTGCAACCGCTACGAGATAGACAACACCAAGCGAACGCTGCACGGCGCTTTGCTCGATGCCGAGATCCTGGCGGAAGTCTATCTGGCGATGACCGGTGGCCAGACCTCGATGGCTTTCCAGATGGAAGGGGACACCCAGCAGACGGATTCTGCCCAGGATATCCAGCGCATCCAACGCCCGGCAACGGCGATGAAAGTGATCTATGCCAGTGACGCAGAATTGCAGGCTCACGAATCACGTCTGGATCTGGTGCAAAAGAAGGGCGGTAGCTGTCTGTGGCGTGGTGGCGCAGCAGCCGAATAACGGCCTCGCAGGATAGAAATGGCGGTTAAGTGGCATAATCATTGCGTGTTCGTTGAAAAACTGTGCAAACGACTCTTTTTATAAGAAAAGACGTTGACGGAATGGCGAGGCAACCGTAATATTCGGCTCGTTCCCCCGCAAGAGGGAACGTTGCGGAGCGGTAGTTCAGTTGGTTAGAATACCTGCCTGTCACGCAGGGGGTCGCGGGTTCGAGCCCCGTCCGTTCCGCCAACATTCAGAAGCCCTGAGTTAGCAATAACTCAGGGCTTCGTCTCTTCTATTGTGCCATCTTCAATCCTTCCTCCCCTCGTTGGCTTTTGCTGAAAATACAGCAAAGATATTTCATTTTTTATTGATAATGATTACTATTTCCATTAATGGATGGGCTACTCATCCTGTCAGATCGAGCAAATTCTTCTTTTTATTTTCAGTGCTGAGCATGTCGTGAGCCACACATTGTTCTCTGGGATGAAGCAGGGCGTTCACCGGGTGGTGAATACAACGTCGCTGTTTCACAACACTGAAAAACTGAAAAGGGATGGAACATGTTGGAAACCGTTCAGTCAGTCCGTTGGTTGCCGCTGACACCGGCACAGTTTGATTTTTGGGAGGAGTTTAGCTTTCATCCGCATCAGCCCGTCTCTACCGTCGCCCACCGCATCACGCTACGCGGCGAGCTTGATGAACCTGCGTTGTTGGCGGCGTTGGAGCAGGTTGTTGCTGAAACCGATGTTTTTACCATCCAGTTTCAACTGGCTGACAATGACGAGCTACCGTTGCAGCGCTGCAATCCCCAACGGCGTCCTCGGGTACGCCTGATTGAGTTACAACAGACCGACGTTGCCGAATCGATAATGCAGGCCGACATCGAGCGCCAGCTCAATTTACTGAGCCAGCCTTTGGCGGTCGTCTGGTTGATCCGCTTTTCACCTTCGCATTACACCGTTTATATTCGGGCGCATCACATCATTATTGATGGTTTCGGCATGGCGCTGATCGAACATCGCCTCGCTGAGCTTTATCGCGCCCGCCTGCAAAAAACCACCGCTAGCCAATCTTTCCATGCATTTTATGATTTTCTGGCTGAAGAGCAGCACTACGCCAGTAGCGAAAAATCGCGGCAGGATGCCGAGTATTGGCGCCGGTATGTTACCGATGGGCCTTCGCTCCCGGTTCTGCAAAAGGGAGGGGAGGACTACGGTGCGGAGTGTCTGCACAGCGAAGCGGTACTGCCTGAACATTTTAGCCAGCAGTTGAGCGCCTTTTCCGAGCGCTGCGGTACAGGTTGGCCGGATTTGCTATTGGCACTTTCCGCTGCCTGGCTGACGTTTCGGCTTTATGGGGAGAATAAGGCTGAAATACAGCCAATCTGGGTGCCCGTCATGAACCGCCGTGGCATGGTGGCCGCCAGCGTCCCGGCGTTGGCGGTGAATATTCTGCCGTTGTTTGTTCATGTCGAATCACAGGAGAAGGTTGTGGACTACGTCAAACGCACCGCGAAAACGTTACGCGACCTGCGTGCTCACGGGCGTTATCGCATTGAGACCCTGGCCGCCGATCAAGGGTTGGGAAAAGGAACTCGTTACTTTTTCTCTCCGTTGATCAACGTACTTCCCTTCGATCCTCCGCTGTTTGCAGGCTGTGAAGCAGAGCGCGAAGTCATGGCGAGCGGCCCAGGGGATGGCTTTAACATTACCTGGCGTGGCCGAACGGATGCTAGCGAACTGCATATCGATATTGACGCCGATCCTGCGATGTATGCTTCCCTGAACGTCGAGGAGATGTTCACCCACCTGCACAGCTTCCTGAGTAGGGCGATGATGCCCGAAGCGTGGCAGCAGCCGGTTTACCCACTGCTAAACCAGTAAGATCTTCCGCCAATGGGCTGGCCCGCTGGCGGAGATTGGCTTTTTATTGCAGCAGAGAGCAAACCTCTTCGGCGTTTTTGCACTTAATCAAGGCCGCTGCTGGCAGTGAAACGCCGAGTTCCACGCTTATCCTCTCCCTCAGCGTTGGCATATGGCTGAGTTTCAGACCCATGGCAAGAAACGGGGTCTGCGGATGCCATTCAGGCCGCAGCGGCTGACCCATTACGGCGCAGTAGATTGCCAGCACCGTTTGTTGAGGTGTCACCGGGGCGGCGAGCGTTGCCGAATGAGATTGCTCCAGCTCGGTACGCAGCGCATGGCGATCGATTTTGCCATTTGCCGAGAGGGGAAAGCGGGTTTGCACTATGAAGCGGCCAGGAATGTGAGTACAGGGCAAATAGCGCTGCGCGAAGATACGCAGCTCCGACGTGCTCGGCGGGACTTGATTAGCGGACAGATAGACCGCACCCAGCGACTTTTCTGACGTATCGTCCACCGCGTAGTCGAGCACCACAATATCCTCGATGGCTGGATGCTGGCGCAACGCCTCCTCGATTTCCGGCAGTGAAACCCGTACGCCGCGAATTTTAACGTAGCCATTAATGCGGTTGGCAAACATGATGACGCCGTCAGGCCGGTAATAGCCAATGTCTCCGGTACGGAACGTTCGCTCGCTAAGGCCATCTGGAGTCATCACGTCAACAAAGTCGTGCTGCACCAACGCCCCATGTTCCAGATAGCCACAGGCCAGATTGGCCCCGGCAGTGTGGATGCACCCAGCAACGCCGCTAGGGCAATGTTCACCGCTGTCATGACAGATAAAATACTGAGTGCCCGCCAGCGGCTTACCATAGGGAATTTGCGCCGTGTCGCTAGTGGTGATCTCGTGCCAGATGCTCCAGATAGTCGTTTCCGTCGGGCCGCCGAGTGATATCAACCGCAGTTGAGGATGCCTTGAACGCAATAACCGGATGGTGGCGGGCTTAATGTAATCGCCGCCCTGGGCCACTAGCCGCAGGGAGGAGAGCTGTTCTGGCGTTGCGCAGTCCAGCAACATTTCCAGGATCGCTGGCACAGAGCACCACAGCGTGATCCGGTGTTGTGCCACCAGGCGGCCCCAACTGATGGCGTCTTTTTCCTCATGCCTGGCTGGCAGCACCAGCGTTGCGCCCACGCTGAGTGAGGCAAACACGTCAAACACCGACATATCGTGGTGCAGCGGCGTCACCGAGATAAAGACATCTCGCTCGGTGATCTGCCAGTGAGCGAGGGTTTGCCCAATCACGTTGGCCGTTGCCCGATTATTCAGCACGACGCATTTCGGTTTGCCCGTGGTGCCGGAGGTATATAGATAATAGGCGGGGCGGGAGCTGTCGCTTCGAGCGTCAAAACGAGGTGGGCTGACGTTGATGGATTTGAGCGCATCAGGCGTGACCGAGCCTGGGATTACGGCGTCTTCATCGCATATCACCAGCTTGGGTTGGCAATTTTCCAGTAAATACGCCGTCCGTGCCGTAGGAGAATTAATATCTATCGGCACCCGGATAATCCCTAACAGGGAGCAGGCTAGTGAGATAGCGATATGCTCCAGGTTGCGTGGAAGATAAATGGCCACCACGCTCCCCGGCTCCAACTGGCGCTCGAGCAGTCCGTTGGCCATGCTGGCGACGAGCTCACCCAGCGCCTGCCAGCGCAATTGTTGTTCGCCGCAGATAACGGCCACCCCATCACGAGAGCCGGAAAACAGATTTTTTGCGATGTGGCCCAGAAAATCGTTGCTCACGGCGGCGCTGGCGGGAGTGTTTGCCCGGTAATGCGGGTAATTCATCGTTTCGCGGACGGGGATATCCAGCGAGCCCTGAGAGACTATATGCTGCATGCGCTGGTAGATTGCGCTCAATATAGCGCTGACCTGTTCGGGCGCGAGAGCCTGCTCAACATAGTCGGCAATCATCAGTAAATTGCGCTGCTCATCGTACATTAGGCGAATATCCAACGCGACCTGCGGCGTTTGGGTCAGACCGCTTTCGGCACGGATTGGCGCGTTGGCCGGTAGCGTTTCCCAGCCCAGGCAGTTGGTCAGGATCACCGGCAGCGCGGGGGCACGCGCGGTTCGCGGTGACAACTGGCGAGCCAGATCCACACCTGACCAGGCAAGGTTTTGCAATCCGCCAAGAATGTCTTCCTGCAGACGTTGGGCATTCTCGCCTAACGGCCGACAATGTCGGACGTAGTGAATGGCAATAAATGTCGAACGATTGGTGGGTTGCCCCTCTTTGGCCGCGAAGGCAACGGGGATGCCTACCGTGAGCGCTTCATCTTCCGACCAGAGCGCCAACGTGTCGAGCACGATAGCCGACAGAGTGGTGTTGGCAAACAGTCCCCGAGATGTGCCAAGGCGGGTGAGCTGCTTCAGGTGGCTGGCATCCAGAATTTGTTGTTCACGCCGCCAGCGGGGATGCACGATCTCGCCCAAAGGTTGCTGCCAGGGAAGCCGGGAAGGGGTAACGACCTGCGCCAGCTTGTCTTGCCACCAGGCTTTTGCCCGTTCCCGTTCTTTTTCATCTACTTCGTTCGGTGTTGCGTCATGTTCAAGTGCGGCAAGCGGCTGTTCATCAAATAGCCGGGCGACGATATGCGAGATCCCTTGGCCGTCGAGGATCAGCGCATCAAAGCTGGTGAAAATCTGGTACTCGGTGGCGCCAGGCAAGGTAATCAGAATGATCCGCCAAGGAGGTGACGACGGATCGTGGCGGCTCTGTTGGTAATGCTGCCGCAGCTGTTGCACTTTTTTAGCCGCGTCTGCTTCACTGGCATCGCGCAGGTCGATCTCTTTCAGGTGAGGTTCCAGCTCAGGCAGAATGTGCTGCTGCTGTGTTTCCTCGTCGATCCAGGTGCGTAACGCGGCGAAGTGATTAACCAACTCTGCCAGCCGACGGCGGAAGTGCGCAGGATCGATGACCCCCCTAAAGGTCCTGAAATCGTGCATGGCAACGCCACCGAGCGGCCATTGCTCGCCGCTTCCCAGCAGATAAGCCTGCTGGAGCGACGTTAATGGTTTCCCCATTCGCTTCTCCTTTTGCCGTACTGCCGCTGGCGGTGCCAACCAGCCGGAAACGCTGTCATCAATGTGTTGCGGTGCCGCTGCCAGGCGTTCGGCGAGCGTGTGAAAACGCGTAAAGAGCTGATACAGTTGGCCGGGGGGGAAGGCATCTTCACGCACATCCCAGTTGATCAGAATTTCATCGCCAATCCAGGCTACCTGCGCGTCCAACGCGACCTGCGGCCCCTGAGAGATGACCCACGCCAGTTCACCCAATTGCCCGCCGACCCGCTCAGAGAACAGCACGCCACCGGAGATACCGAACCCGGCGGTAAAGACGATGGGGGAGTATTGCAGCTGGCCACGCAGGCGCGAAAGATCGCGCATCACGCTCACCCCGGAATAGCCGCCGTGGCCAAGGATTTCGTGCAGCTGCGTCATGGTGCGTTGGCAATAATGCAGCAGCGTTTCATCGGGGCGCAGCCCGGCACTGAACAACAACAGATCGGAAAAATCACCAACGATGTCGTTAACACCCGCAATCTCGGGAGTGCGGAAAAAGGTCGGTACGTTGATGCGCAACGCGGGCTGCCTGAAACCTTCCATCATCGTCAGGCTGAACAAGGCAAGGAAAAGCGAGCTTAACGTCAGATGGTGGTGACGTGCGCAGCGCTGCAAGGCATGGCTGATTTGGGGATTAAGCTGGATTGCCATTCTGCGGGTTTGACACAGCCTGTCCGTATAGGGAATGGCGGGAGCAGGGGAAATATCCGCTAAACGTTGCCGCCACCAGGCGCGGTCTCGTTCTCTGGCGCTAAGCAGCAGCGGATCGTGGGTACGCTGCGCCAGATAGCGAAACCAGGCGACCTCCATCACTGGGGCGCTCTGTGGCGGTGGTTGTTGGTAGAAGCGGGCGAGATCTTCCACCACGATACGAAAGGAGAGGGCATCCGCGGCGATCATATCCAGATCGATATGCAGCCGGCTGGCCTGCCCTGGCAATATCGTCAGGCTGATTTCGCACGGGTAGCCTTGATCGCGCAGCAACTGCTGGTTTTCCAAGCGCCACCGCTTGTCAGCCAACAATCGTGGTACTTCGGCTGGTGGGTAATGACAAAAATCATCGATACCCAGTGGTGGATGACTGGCAACTACATGCTGTAGCCCCTCTGCGGTGACATGAAGACGCAGCATTGGGTGCGTGCGATATAGCGCGTCCACTGCGTGCCGAAAGCGGGGGATATCGGTGATGGTGCCATCGAATTCTGCGTACAAATGCGCGGCAACGCCGCCTAATGCCTGCGTAGAGTGCCTGCCTACCCATGAAGCTGCCTGCATTGGAGTCAATGATTTCATCGCATATCGTTCCTGATTGGCCAACGGAAGCCGCCTAACTATATAACAGAGCTTAATGCGAATGAAAATTATTCTTTTTTATGTTGTTGGCGATACATTGAGCAGGGTAAGGTTATGCGAGGCACATAAGTTCACTCCGTGGCCACTGAGATGGCACCTCGGGGTTATGCATAGGGAGTAAGCAGAAGATGAGGTTGTTACCGGATAAATGTCGTCATTCCGTGTTGGGGTTTTTATTATTACTTGCCTTGCTGATGGGCAGCGGACATGGTTTGGCCCAAGGTTGGCCCAGGGCGTTTCACAACGCGGATGGCTCCGTCACTCAGATCCCGGCCCCTCCTGGCCGCATTCTCTCTACCTCCGTCAGCGTCACCGGAACGCTACTGGCGATCGATGCTCCGGTTGTCGCCAGCGCGACGGCGGTGAACGGCCAGTTCTTTGGGCAATGGGACAAGGTGGCCGAGCAGCGCCACATCGCTAAAGTCTGGCCCGCGGGCAGTATCGATCTTGAACTGGCCTATGCCATGGCCCCCGATTTGATCGTCGTCTCAATCAATGGCGCAGACTCATCGCGCGCCTATTTGGCTGAGCTACGGGCCATTGCGCCGGTCATTATCGTGAATTATGGCAATCAGACCTGGCAAGCTCTTGCCCGTGAGCTGGGAGCCGCACTGGGGCTTGAGGCTCAGGTTGAACAGCGGATCGGCGGTTTTGACGCGCTGCTGACCAACGCCCGTCAGCAAATCCACCTGCCTGACGGACAAGCCAATATTATCAATTTTAACGGCCCGGGAACGGTCAATCCCGTGGCGACACCGGCCAGCGTGCATGCCCGTTTACTCGAGTCATTAGGGTTTTCTATCGAAGCGCCAAACCCGGCCTGGCAAAGCAATCTCACCCGCTCCGGCGACTTTATCTGGGCTGAATATGAGAATCTGACGCAGTTAACGGCGGGCACCACGTTTCTGTTGAGCGCAGGTGACGTCAGGATTAACGAGTTTCTGCATGACCCGCTGCTTCAGCGCTTACCTTCGGTACAACAACACCGGGTTTACAGCCTTGGCGCGCATGCGTTCCGGGTGGATTACTACAGTGCCAGTGAGATGGTGGCAGACATTGTCCGCCATTTTGCCGGTAGCCCAACGCAGGAGCGGTGAAATGCGTGTCTGGCGACTGGCTGGCCTGATCCCTGGCCTGTTTTTACTGCTGGCTCTCGGTGGCTTCAGCCTCTATTTCGGCGCTCGACCCATTCCTCCAGCAGTGATTTGGCAGGCGCTCACGCAGTTTGATCCACACAATAGCGAGCATTTACTGGTCTGTTATCTACGGCTGCCGCGCACCTTATTGGCCGTGGTGGTTGGAGCGGCTCTTGGCGCGGCTGGCGTCATCATCCAGACGCTCACCCGTAATCCTCTGGCGGATCCCGGCCTGCTCGGTGTGAATGCCGGTGCCACGTTGGCGATCGTCCTGTCGATCGCGGTGTTTAATGTGGCGGATGTCTTTAGCACTATGTGGTTTGGCGTGGCCGGTGCGGCGATAGTCAGCGTTGCGGTGTTGCTGGTTGGCGGCATTGATGGCAATAACCCGGTAAGGATTGTGCTGGCCGGGGCCGCGCTGACCATTGTGCTGCTTAGCCTGACTCAGCTCGTCATCGTCAACAGTGAACCAGAAGCGTTCGATCGCTTCCGGCACTGGGTGATTGGATCGTTACAGGGAAGAGGGTTCGACGTACTGCTCCCGGTTGCCATGCTGGTGGGCGTGGGGCTGTTGCTGGCGCTGGCCAGCAGCAAAATGCTGGATATTGCGGCACTCGGCTCGGATGCCGGCCTGGCGCTCGGCGTTAATCCGCGCTGGCTGGTGGTGATGTCCGCTCTGATTATCGTGATACTGGCCGGTGCAGCCACGGCGGCGGCTGGGCCAATCGTTTTTGTTGGCCTGACCGCACCGCATTTTGCCCGTGCCGTTGCCGGATTGCAGCATCGCGCGCTATTGCCCTGGGCCATGCTGTTTTCCGCCATGCTGGTGTTGTTGGCCGATATTCTGGGGCGCATCGTTGGCTATCCCGGTGAAGTCAGCGTTGGCGTCATGGTGGCGCTGATCGGTGGCCCCTGTTTTGTGTTGCTGGTGAAACGTTGGCAGGGGGGGCGGGTATGAGCGTTAACAGGACGGTGCTGGTATGCCTGGTTTTGGCCTCTTTGCTGCTGGTTGCTGCCGCTTTCGCTCTGACGGTGGGGCGCTTTACGTTGCCGGTATCGAGCGTGCTGCAAGCCATCGCGGGGGAAGGAAATCCCATGGCGCAGCAAATTGTCAGGGCGATCCGCCTGCCGCGCGTGTTGACGGCGGTTTTAGTCGGGGGCGCCTTGGGCATCTCCGGGGCGATTTTTCAGTCCGTATCGCGCAATGCGCTTGGATCGCCAGACGTCATTGGCTTCACCACCGGTGCGGCAACCGGTGCGATTGTGCAGATTGTCCTGCTCAACGGTAACACCGTAGCGATCGTGCTGTCGGCCATAGCCGGGGGGCTGGCGACGTCGCTGCTGGTCTATTGGTTAGCCCATCATCACGGCGTGGTGAAGGGATACCGCCTGATATTGATGGGCATTGGCGTCGGTGCGGTACTCAGTGCCCTCAATGGTTTGCTGCTGGTTAAAGGTGATATTGATAACGCCGTGATGGCCACTTTATGGCTGGCGGGAACCACACAGGGGCGCAACTGGCTGCACGTTATCCCGGTGGCCAGCAGCATCGCGTTGTTATTGCCGGTGGTGCTGATGTGTGCCAGGGAGCAGAACATCATGACCATGGGGGATGAGGTAGCCCACCAACTGGGTGTCCGTGTCGAACTCACCCGCAAGATTATGACGTTCTGCGGCGTGATTTTGGCTGCGGTAGCAACTAGCGCGGCGGGGCCGATTGCCTTTATCGCACTTATGGCACCACAGTTGGCAATACGCCTGACACGCAGTCCAAACCTGCCGGTGGTCAGTGCGGGTCTGGTGGGCGGCTGCCTGTTGTTGGGGGCCGATATTGTCGCCCAGATACAGCCATCAGGGCTGATGATGCCGGTAGGATTAATGACAGGAGTGATAGGTGGCGGGTACTTGCTGGCTCTGTTACTGCGTGGCGGCTGTCGCTAAGGCTAAGGGATGGTTGTCGCAAATGTGATCAAATTGATTTGCATTCAACATTGTAAATGATTATCGTTTATGACCATCGGCTAGCTTGCTGTAATGACTCCCCTATTTCAAGCTTTGGGGGGCGCGGTATTACACGCAGTTATTAAGTGAAAAACTAATCATAAGGTCGTAAAGACCAGTTATTAAGCAGTGTGTTCTTTGTCGCTCAGTTGAAAAAACTAAAAATTCAGTGCGAATTTGGCAAAGGAGATATCAATGAGCGAACTAAAGGGTGATAAAAAATGCCCGATTTCATTATGTAATGGGCCCCAACGCATTTCTGAAAAATATCATATGCCCTCCGTTATTCTGGGGTTGTGTGTTTTCGCCGCAGCGGATGCTATTGCTGCCGATGATGCCCCAATACGCAATGAGAATAATGAGCCTGAAACCATTATTGTTACCGGGGAAAAGGTAAGACGCACTATTTACGATACCGGATCCAGTATTGAGGTGTTTGACGATGCACGGATCGATTCACTGCCCGGTGCAACGCAGGTATCCGATTTACTAAAAATGACGGCCAACGTCCTGGATACGGGCATTGGTAACGATATTCCCACCATTCGCGGTATTGATGGTTCAGGGCCAGCCAATGGCGCCAATGCCTTCCTTAGCGGTACACGGCCACGTATGAACCTCTCGCTCGATGGGCGTTCCTTAACCTATAACGAACTGGCCGTCGGGCCGCAATCCCTGTGGGATATGCAACGGGTCGAAGTATACCGAGGGCCGCAAAACTACATTCAGGGGCGTAATGCGATTGCCGGTGCGGTGGTGATGAGCAGCAAGGATCCGACGTTTGATTGGACTTCGGCGGTCAGGGCCGGGGGCGGAAATCAGGATTCTACCCAGGCCTCTGCCATGTTATCGGGGCCGATTGTTGAGGACCAATTGGCGTTTCGCCTGAGTGCCGACCGCCAGCGGCGGGAGAGTTTTGTCGATCTGATTTCCTACGAGCCGGTGGGTAACCCGCGCGAAATCGAAGTGACCAACATCCGTGGGAAGCTGTTGTTTAACCCGGCCGGGCTACGCGATCTCACCACTAAACTGTCGATAAATCACTATGAAAGTCAGGCACCGCAGAATGAAGCGCTAAGCCCGGCCAACCACGCCAGTTCCCGTTTTGACCGGCGTCGCCCAGTCGTTGAGACCCAATCCACCAGTGGCATTTGGGATATTGCCTGGGAGCCGTCGGAGCAGTTAAGCGTCCAGAACAAGTTTATTTATACCGATTTCAGTAACCATCGCCGTACCGCAGAAGCGCTGCCGTGGGCCGACATTGAAGGTAAAGAGTTCCAAATGGAACCGCTGGTGCTTTTCGGCACACCAAACGATCGTTGGCGTGGCCTGGTTGGTGCGCGTTACTTTCATGCGACGCAGGATGAGTTTGTGAATCTTTTCCCTGGCGGTAGCCCATTCAAGGATAAAACGGATACCTACGCCGCCTTTGGCGAAGTGACCTGGGCCGTGTTGCCACACATCGATATTACCGCTGCCAGCCGGGTGGAAAGAGAGCACCGTCAACGTAAGGGTGGCAAGGCGCGTAAGGTCGATTTTGATGAAACCTGGGATGTGTTCCTGCCCAAGCTGGATGTTGCGTGGAAGCCTTCATCGCGGCAAACCTTTGGTGCCAAGGTGGCTCGCGGCTATAACGGCGGTGGCGCTGGGATGACGTTTTCCGCCCCCTTGATCAACTATACCTACGATCCTGAATATGTCTGGAACTATGAGCTGTATAGCCGCCATGGCATTGAAGATCTTAATCTCGAGGTGATCACCAACCTGTTTTATAACGACTATAAAGACATGCAGCTGCCGTATTATCTGGATTCCACTATGAACTCAATGATGATCCGCAATGCAGATAAGGTCGAAACCTATGGCGCTGAACTTGGGGCTATCTGGAAACCGACGGGGAATTTTGAGCTGAATAGCTCAGTAGGGTTATTAAAAACCAAAATCAAGAAATTCTCCGACAGCAGAATCGATGGTCATGAATTACCGCGCGCGCCAGCAGTTACCGCCAATTTGGGGGCGAAATATAATCTTATGCCGGGGTTGGAGTTAAGCGGTAATGTGACGCTTTCCGATACCTATTATTCCCAGTACGACAACGATCCACGCGGGAAAATCCCTTCCAGAGTGATTGCCAATATGCAGTTGGCTTACACCTTCAAGCAGGGGCGCGTCAGCGTGTTTGCACAAAACCTGTTTGATTCTGATAAACGCGTCATGGTGATGAATAACGACGTTTCTACCGCGGTTATTCAGCGGCCACGCCTGGTTGGCGCCGTCGTCCAACTGGATTTCTAAGGTCATCTATCGCCAATCAAAGGTGCAGCAGTTTTTTGTCTGGGAGGAAAATGTGAACACTAGTTTTAGCGAGTTCAGCGCTGAAGAAGATGCTGCCAGCGAGTTTGAGCAGCAGGCCTGGTTCGAACACCAGCAACAGCTACATGGGGAAGGCCAACAGGTGTGGGCCTGGCAGTTAACCGGTGCAGTGGATTATGGCCGCTTGGTCAACGCACTGGAACAAGCCCAACGGCAGTTGCCAGGTATCAACGTCCGTTACGTTTATGGTGAGAACGGGCTGATGCGCAGCAACAATCCATGTTCACCGCCTGCGGTGACCCTCCAGACGATCCGCCATCCCCAGGAAGCTATTGACGCCCTGTTAAGCGCCAAAGCGATACCTTTTGACCTGGAGCAGGCTCCGCCGCTGCGCTTTATGCTGTTTTCCGGCGACAGGGGCGGCATGCTGGGGATGGTGGTGCATCACATTCTGTCAGCATCACTGGATTGGCAGGATATACCGCAAAAGGTCAGTGCACTGTATCAGCAACAGGTTCCCCCGCACTCCTCTGAGCCATTCATTATGGAGCTCTTGCCGCTGCCAGATTGTTCCGCTCGGCAGACCTCGGTGGAGGTCTTGGCGGGGGAGGTGGATTCCCCTGTCACGCAGGGATCTGATGCGGCAATACGGCAACATATCCTGCAAGCCTTCCGCGAGGCGCTCGCCGTGCCCACGATGGGGGAACATGATGATTTCTTCGATTTCGGCGGGCACTCGCTGATTGCCACGCGAATTATTGGCTGCTTGAAGAGCCAGCAGCATCTTGAAATCAATATCAACGATCTCTTCAGCTATCCCAGCGCGGCTCAACTGGCGCGCTATGCCTATATCGCTAATAACGTGGCCGCTTCACCGGGTAGGCAAGCGGAGAATTTGGCCTCGCTAAGCCCGCAGGCTCCGTTATCGCTGGCACAACGGTCATTGTGGAAAATCTATCAGGCGTTAGGCTGCGGCGAGGCTTTCAATATTCCCTTTGCGCTGCGCTTTCTCGACCCGATTGATGAAGGGCTTTTCTTCCAGACCTTCCAGGATATTTTGCTGCGTCATCCGGCTTTGCGCACCCTGTTTGTCGACATTTCCGGCGAGGTTTTTCAGCAGATCGTTCCGCCGGAGATGCTCTCTCAGTACGAATGGTTTTGGCATTCGCAGTCTCAGGATGTGCCGCTGGATCAGGCGCTACAGCGCGCAGCCAGCCACCACTTTGAGCTCGACGATGAGTTACCGGTACGAATCACGTTCCTGCGGGATGAGGAAAATGGTCAACAGGTGGTTTCGCTCTTGTTCCACCATATTGTGTTGGACGAATGGTCGGTGAATATCCTGATGGATGAATTGGCTCTGGCGATGGCAAGCCGTTCCGCCGGATCGGCACCGGAGTGGCCGCAGACACCGGCACCGTTCCACGCGTTCGCAATCCAACAGCAACAGGCCGGGGTCAACGATCGACATCTGCAGTTCTGGCTGGAACGTTTGCACCATGCGCCGTCTGGGGCGTCGATTTTCGCCAGCGAAGCGCAACAGGCCGATGCGGCTTCTCACTCCGGCAACTGGGTTGAGTTCAAGTTGGAGCACGCTGTCTCCACCGGGCTTTACCGCCTGGCGAAACAGCAGGGCGCCTCACTGTTTAACGTGGTATACAGCGGAATTGCTGCGGCGCTCCATCTGCTGGGTGGTGCGAAAGATCTGGTCATTGGCACCTCGGCATCTGGCCGTAACGACGCGCAATTTTTCGATACCATCGGTTACTTCACCACCGTCGTCGCCCATCGGATCGGTTTTGCCGACGGCATCACGCTGAACGCGCTGATCGATGACGTAAAGCGGCAGATAAATGATTCACTGCCTTTCAGCGACATCCCGATCGATCTGGTCGAAGAAGGGCTGTTTGGCGATCGGGCGCCGCACGGTAGCCATATGTTTGAGGTCTTCATTCAGCTTCATGCCAAAAATAAGCTTAACGGAGCGTTTAGCTTGGGCGCGGGCCAGCAGATCCGCTTTCGCCAGATCGATCCTGAGAAATCAGAATCGGTGCTGGGGTTGCAGTTTGAGGTGATGGAAGAGCAAATCGACGGCGAGCCTTCTGTGCGCGTCATGTTGAGCTACCGCTCTGACCGCTATTCATGCGATCAGGTCCAGCAGATCGTCCAAACGACACGTCAGGTGTTTGCCGCTATGGCCGATTCCGTCGGTCAACCGGCGCTACGGCTTGATGCGCTACGCCATAACAGGGGGGGATTATGAAGCAGGAACCGTTGGACGATATTCAGCGCATCTATCCGGCCAAAACCCTGGTAGAGCTGGTTTATAGCGCCTCACAGCAGGCTTTGTTTGTCAGCTCTCCCGATTGGGAGGATGAGCGGCAATCCCGTGTACTGCGGATAAATCCGCAAACCCTGGCCGTTGAGAAGGAGATCCCGTTACAGGTCAAAGGGTTTGGCGTGGCGCTGGACGATCGCCGCGGGCATCTTTACCTCTCACAGGGGTTTAACGGCACCGTCGCCGTAGTGGATATTGCCACCAATCGGTCGATCGCCACCATTGCGTTGATGCAGGAGATTGCTTTCCATCAGCTGTATCAACGGGAGGGGATTGTCGGCGAGCGTCAGGCTTTTTTATTACGGGAATTGGCGCGCTTTGGCGTGAGTGAAGGCTTCCCATGGAAGCTGCGGGAGCTGGTTTTCGATCCACGTAGTGAGCGCCTGTTCTTGCCAGGGCTGGGGCTGGGTATCGATAGCGTGCTGTTTGTGGTGGATACCCGCAAGCGTCAGCTGGAGAAGATTATTCACGGTTTCGGCTATAACGTGGTGGGCATCACGCTGGATGAAATGGGGCGCCGCGTCTTCGTTTCTAACATGCAAGGCCAGCTGTTTGTGGTGGACCCAGACAGCTTGGCGGTTGTTTCCCAATGGGAGATCGAAGTCGATCAACTGCTTAATATGGTCTATGACCCACAGCAAAACCGGATCTTCGGTGTCGATCAGGGCATTGACCGCAGCGATTGGCGTAACAATCATCTGGAACGTGAATATGTTGCCCGTAGCGCGGGTCATCAGGTCTTCGTTCTGAACGCCGACAATGGCGACGTTATCGCATGTATGGCAACGGATGAAGTGCCTATCGGCCTGGCATGGGATAGCGAGCGGCAAAGGCTGTACGTCGCCAATCGCAAAGGAATTCGCGTGGATATTGGCGAAGGCACGCTAACGGTATTTGATACAGCCCGCTATTGCCTGCTGCAGACCATACCTATGGCTCCGCATCCCAACAGCCTGGCGTTTGGTGAGGATAAGCAGTGCCTGTTTATCACCGTCAAAAATGATGAAACCATGATTAAGGCCGGGCTGCCGGAATGTGTTGCCCGTATGCCATTGTGGTAGTGGCCGCAGGTGAAGGGATAAGGGAGGTGAAGTCAATTGCCAAGGCTCAAGCTGCATGGATTCAATAATCTGACCAAGAGTCTGAGTTTTTGTATCTACGATATTTGTTACGCCGAGACGGTAGCCGAGCGCGACGGCTATATCGCTTATATAGACGAGCAATATAATGCCAGCCGTCTGACCGAGATCCTGGTGGAAACCTGTTCGCTGATTGGGGCCAACGTGCTGAGCGTTGCCCGCCAGGACTATGAGCCGCAAGGTGCCAGCGTGACTATTCTCGCCAGTGAGGAGCCGGTCAAGCCAAATGGCGTCAAGCTTCCCCAGCCAGAGTCCGTCGTGGCGCATTTGGACAAAAGCCATATCTGTGTTCATACCTACCCGGAAAGTCACCCTGGGTGTGGGGTTTGCACCTTTCGTGCCGATATCGACGTCTCGACCTGTGGGGTGATTTCGCCGCTGAAAGCCCTCAACTACCTGATCCAGCAGTTGGAGTCAGATATTGTGACGATCGATTACCGGGTCAGAGGTTTTACCCGGGATGTGTATGGGGTGAAACATTACATCGATCATGAGATCAATTCGATCCAAAACTTCATTGCGCCAGAGATAAAGTCGCTATACCAGCTGGTGGATGTGAACGTTTATCAGGAAAATATCTTCCATACCAAGATGTTGCTAAAAGTGTTCGATTTGCATGATTACCTGTTCAGTACCAGGTTGCACACCCTCAGCGAGGCCCGACAACTGGAGATCAGCAAGCTGTTGTGTAAAGAGATGCAGGAGATTTACTCTGGACGAAATATGCCGTAGACGGGGGGATGCCTGCTAACAGACAAGCGCAGGCATCAATTTGCTTGGTGCACTGAAGAAATCAGTCATAGCTGATATTAAACAGTACCCCACTCTTCACTTTTCCGGGGGTTGCGCGCCCGGTTGCATAATACTCATAGCCGATATCACATTGGCTGCGGTTATCGGTAATAACGGCACAGCCAACGCGTGGGGCAGTGCGTAAATCCAGCGGCTTGTCATTCATCAGTAGCCTGATTTCGACGTTTTCGGCCTCGCCGTTCAGCGTATTGACCAGATTGCCGGTATCCGAACTGACCGTCGGCCCATTTCCCAGCGTAATATAGGGCGTGTAGCCATTGGTACAATGCACCCCGCCGATATGGATACTGCCTAGCGAACGGCCATAAGTCATACCGGCTGCGCGTAGGCTCCCCGCCGAGACCTGCGGCATCATCCAGTCGTAGTCCTTGTGTTCTTGCCCCTCGACGCTGTCAAAATAACAGGTCGCGAGCTTGATGGAGCCAGTAACGTTCAGTATGCCAGTAGAGGCGGCTTCAACGCAGTTGCCGCAGCAAATCAGCACCAGCAGAGACAGTATTCTCTGCGTATTCGTTATCTTCATTCTCCACTCCCGGTTATTGGTAAGTGATCATAAACTCTATTTGGGCATCAGCCCTGCCCGCCCGGATGGGGGTTGAGGTTTGAACATAAGTCGCCTTGACGCCCAGGCTGTAATCGCTGCCGCGGTCCTCAAGGAAGGTAATGTAATTTGCCAGATTGATGCTCTGGTTGAATTTGGCCCATTGGTAGTTGCCATTTTCCTGCCTCAAGCTCAGTTGGACACCTACCCCTGAGGCTGCGTCACCGGCGGTGGTGTTCAGTTTCGAGATCCCGCGTTCGGCATCAATAAATCCGTTGCGCGGCGTCAGCTTGAGGCTGATAACATTGGGCTTGAACACGCCGTAAGAGGTTGAACCATAGAAAGCGGGGCAACCCGATAGCACAATCTGAGTCTCGGCGCTGCCTGCCGTGCTGCCGATACCGTTGAACTCATCAGGATAGTGCTCCCCGAGCGGCAGGTAATAATTGTTGCCAACGTTGCAGGTTGCCGGGATTGCCGTCAGGTTGCCCACTATCCTCGCTTGTTGATAGACAAAGCTCTCACCATTGCCGTCGAATGAGGTTTTGAACCTGGGGAGATCGCTACTGCTAATAGTCCCGCTGCCGATGTTGGCGGCGATTTTAATCATTGCAATATTAAAACTGACTGCGGCATCGTCCTGACCGGTAAAGTTGAAAACGCTGTCGCTGCTGGGTGAAAAGAAGGCAGTAAGCCTACCAGGGAGCTGTAGATGGGCGCCGTTGTTACCATCGGGGGTACCTTGCCACAGGGCTACCCCGACGCCAGAAATATTGGTATTGAACACGGTGGGAAACGTCGCGTCACGGTAACTGGATTGGCCATGGGGGGCACTGATGACGGTGTTAACCAGGTCATAAACCCCTGCGCGGCACAGCAGACTGGCACCGCTGCCATTGGTCTGGATACGTTGAGAATAGATGACACTGCCGATGGGAAGATCCTCCCCCACGGTAACATAGCCGCCGATGGTCAACCGGGTATCAAGGGGAGCTTTGACAGCAGAGGAACTATCCCAATCACAACCCGCACTTGCTGCGAGCGCATTCTGCGCATACAGGCCGCCGCAGAGCATCAGTGATATCGCTATTGCTGAGGCGAATATTCTTTTCATGTTGTTTCTCAATTCGTGTGGGCCGTTTGTCATTGGCAGACTCCTTGGATCAACTGTCTGCTGTCTTCAGCGGTGCTTGGCTGCAGCGAATAGTGGATGCTGCAATGCTCTGCCTGACTATCCCCCCATCTCACTTGCAACACGCCTTTCAGGTCGAGATCGCGAGCCACCACCAGGCTGGCCTGGCCGACAACCCCCACGGCGTTGTTCTGCGCATCATAGACGTTGGCAGCGAAGGGCAGTGGGCTACCGTCCGGTCGCTTGGCTCTGATGTAGGTCACCTTGCCGCGTTTGGTTTCATAATCAAGCAGGACCACGGCACCGGCGCGGGGGGCCGTGGTATTGCGGGTAGACAGCAACTCTACGTCCTGTGAACTGCCCTTGGGATCGATATCGACCTGATTGAGATAATAGGGCCGCAGGTAAGGGACGATGGCATAGCCAAAACGGTCGATCTGAACGCCCGGAGCGCTGGTAACGAGAGCGCCTTCAGCACCAGGCGCCCGCACCAGACCGCCTGTTTCGCCAAGTGATTGCCCTAAAGTGATACCGCCACGGTGGGCCACCAGGGCACCATCCATGCTTGCTGAAACCTGCCGGTTTCCCTGCCCATAGCTATAGTTTGCGCCCATATGGGCAAGGGATGAGCGGTAGCCAATGCCACCGTTGAAAAAGTTGCTATTGCCTTCGGTATTACGGCTGGTGCTGACGACATAGTTAAACTGATTCTGTTCACCCATATTGCCTGACAGGCCAATCAGGCCAGTGTTCCCCTTATCGTCGGTAGTGCCGGTAGCATTGAGCGTTGGCGCATGGAGGTTCGAGCCTAGCGGTAACGAGAGCGTCAACGCGTATTGGGTTTCCCGCCGATCCGGCGTTCTCTCTTCTGTATTTCCTGTGAGTTGCCCGCTTAGCGTTCGGTTGACCGAGAGGGTATAGCTGAGATTGTGCCAGAAATTGCTATAGCCTAGCTGTAGGCTCTGTTGCGAACGACTCTGGTTCCAGTAAGAGGTATGATTGCCGGTGGCATATAGGCTTCCCCAGCCTTCTCCCAGTTGCTGGTTGACCGAAAGCGTAAACAGGCTGCGTTGACGTCCATAGGCATCGACATTTCCATTACGCAGGGCCAGATCGCGCAGCTGCACAGCGTCATTCAAGCTCAGGAAACCGTCGGTTGAGTAACGATAAGCGGCCACTGAGAAGCTGGTTTGTGTTTCTGGATACATCTGGCTGAAGCCGATACGATAGCTTTGCCCTGAACGTGGGTGCTGGCCGGGCAACCGGGTTTTCGCCTGGGTGACATCGAATGAGAGTGCGCCGATAAACGTGTTCATAGCGCCACCCAATAAGGCCGAGAGGTACCCTTTGCTGGCGGTGGCGCCGGTGTAGCCGGTAATGAAATTACTCAGGCCCAACTGGTAGGTCAGGCTGCCAAATTCAGGCTTGTTTGCCAACCCATCACTATTCACTTTACCTGCAGCCACTTCGTAGCGGCTTATCCCTGGCCGCAACATTTGAGTCACTGAAGCATAGGGAACCGTGAAGGATCTCACTTGGCCATTGGCCTCTTCTACTTGTACGGTCAATTCCCCACCATAGCTGGTGGGGTAGAGATCGTTGATCTCGAAAGGCCCTGGAGATACCGTAGTGGTATAGAGCGTGTAACCATTCTGAGTAATGATCACTCTGGCGTTGGTATTGGCTATGCCACGTACTACGGGGGCGTAGCCACGTAGAGCGTCAGGTAGCATGCGGTCATCAGAATAAAGTCTGACCCCGCGGAAACGTACGCCGTCAAACAGTTCGCCACTGGTAAAGGCGTCACCCAGGATCAATTGAGATTGCAGCGCGGTAACATCGCGGCTGATATAGGAAGATGTGCTTTTGTAATCCCCGCCACTCTTTCCCGATGACCAATTGACGCTGCCGTTATTTCGCACGCGCCAAGGGCCGACGTTCAGACCGTTACGCAGCCCGAGATAGCCGTAGGTGTTGCTGTTTTCCCGCTGTCTTGACTGATAAACGTTGGCGTTGTAGTTCACTATCAAGGTGGTTAGGCCATCCTCCCACAGCTCGGGATTGACATAGCCACGCGGAGTCCTGTTGAGTAGCAACTGCGGTATCGTCAGCGTCAGCTTTTGCTCGCCGATATCAAAGCTAACGGTGGCCCCGGGCAGGAGTTCACTGAGTGAACCGCAATAGCCCTCTTGCACTAGTGGCGCCAATTGCACGGCAGGGATCTGAGCCAACAGTTTCTCTGCGCTCAAATTGAGCAACGAGAAGAAACTGCCCGGATAGCAGGGAAGGGTTTGCAGGTTATTGCCCGGCTGGGCCTTAAACTGGATTTTTTCATTGCCGATCCGCTGGCCATTAAGCTCGATCGCCACGGTGTAGATACCAGGAACAACGACGTTACTGCGGCTGAATTGGGCCGGATCGAATGTTCCGACCTTACCGCCAGGGAAAAAACTGGGGTCGAATGTCACTTCTTCCGGCGTGTCTGCCGCATAGCTGGAAGTGGCTGAAACCATGGCACATGAAAGAAACCACTTCAGCACGGTTTTTATTGTCGGTTTACACCTAGTCATAGCATCCTTGATGACTCAGATAAGCCAATACTTCTGAAAAAGGGTGATGTCAGCGGCCTAACGGGTATGTTTTTTCAATAAAAGCCCCATAGTCATTAATCGCCTTGGTGATTACGCTATTTGGTGGCGCCGCAATAACCTTGTTATCGCGTTTTAGTTGAAAGGTTTGCTCAGAGAAGGGGGCGATCATGCCGCCATCAGTGCCGGCTACCGAGGCGATGCCATAGCCAGATAATTGCACGGAGGCATAGCTGATATGGTATGGCGTGGGGTTTTTAGCGAGCAATTTTTCCCCTTGCCGTTGCCAACTCACCTTATCCATGGTTTCCAGTGACAGCCCTGGCAACGTGGAAGGGCGGTAAAATACCTTCAGGCGGTTGCGATAGGCGATGGAGAGGTAATTCTGATCCCCTTTCGACTGGGGAGGGACTTCAAGTACGTTGATCCAATATAGCGTCTCGCGGTCGGTGGCGTGGCTTACCAACGGCGTTGAGGTAATACGTAAGGTTTGCGTCTTGGCGGGCTCAACTCGTGAAACCGGTGGCATGATTATAAAAGGAACATCGCTGTCCTCAGGGGCTGAATTCGCATCGCCTGCATCTATCCAGGATTGAACCAATAGCGGAAAACGGCTTTTATTTTCCAGCTTCAGGGTGACTTCTTTGGCATCACTTGGGTAGATCACGCGCGTACCAGATATGACGATACCGGCATGCAAGGAGGAGGAAAAAAATCCGCTTAACAGCGATAGCAGTAGCCAATATTTTTTAATCAAGCGCATAACAATCTCGTCAGTATAGACGTGGCAAATATGGCCCTGTGGTAACAGAGCCATAACCTATTCAATCAGGTTTTATTGATAAACGATGCTGTATTTAACCGTAGAGGCAACTTGGCCTGGGCCTGCCGCGCCACCCACAGCAACATACTGGCCAAAGTAGGTATATTCGGCAGTTTGATTGACGATGGTTTTCGGCGCATGGTTATTATTGCCGGATACCAGGTTGATCGGGCTGTTGGTTTCGCCGTTCAGGATTTGTATCTGAACATTGGTTGCAGGATCGGTTGCTGAAGTGTTTTTCAACCAACCAGTCGCATTATCGATAGCCGGGCTGGTTGGCTCAAAATACACTGAAGCAATCTTGCCGTCGGTGCAGTTTAAATCAGAAGGGCCACCCAGTCTGATGGTAAACGGCGCAGGCTTGGCTGTGGCACCGGCAAAGCTTAATTCACTGGCACTGACCGTTTCCAAAGGCACGTTCAGATCGACAGCACCATTTGGCGTCTGGTCGTTGATCAGGCAGGTTGCGTCAGTGACTTCACCGGTGAAATTGATATTACCACCCGCTACGGTGATGGCGGCAGAAGCCGGAACTGCGGCAAAGCCGCCGATAGCCAGTGAGAGAGCCACTACTAATGTGGTTTTTTTCATTGCATATGATCCTTGTTAATTATCCTTAAAATACTCTGAACGTTACATGGAGTAACAACAGAGCCGTCATTTCACTATGGCAGTGAAAATACTGTTCCCTTTTTTGGCGGTGATAAACAATCAAATCATATTTTTTATATACAGCGGAGTTACAGATGCCCCACGTAAGGTATATCCTTTTCCTCGCGAGCTTTTAATAAAGTCATCGGCGATACCAATTTTACTTAACCTCGCCTTAAGCTCGGAAATAACTTGGGTCAATCTGGTGGTTGAGGAGGAGAGGTTATAATTCTCCCAAACCTGTACCAGTAACTCCTGGTTGGAAACATAGCCACAGTTGGCGTGTGCCAATAGATATATCAGTAAGCGCAGCATTGTTTCACGCAGTTTTAGATAGTTGGTAAATCGGTCGTCACCATGCTGGTGGTACTCTATCGTGTTATAGAGTTTGATTACGGAACCCGATTTGATATCTACCTGATACTCATCATTGATGATGTAACCAAAAAGCAATAACCCACTCTCACCCGTCTTGGTGATAGGGGTTGCTACATATTTAATTTGAATCGTATCATCCATTATCAACTCCGCCGCATCCGCTGCTAAAACTGTCTGGCTCTGACTTCGTTAATTGGAACTGTCATTTCCACACATTGGCTTTATATATTATTGCCTGAAGACTTAATGTCAATTCATAAGAATAAAAAAATAACCGAAATAAAAAGAATTTAAATCTTTTTATTGGATGTTTTTTGATATTTTCGTTTGTTTTTGTCTGTTTATTGGTTGTTTTTTGATGTTTAATGTTATTACTGTAGGGAATTTAATGCATAAGCATAATATGCTGTTTTGGTGGCATTGTTGCCTATTGTTTTTGTTTTTTCTTTTAAAAGCCGCGGAGTGAAGTCAAGTTGAAATAGTCTGCGAAACTGACGGATCTTGTATTCGGAGGAATCCTAATGACTTTTTATCTTATATTTTATTCTTGCCATTCGCAAGTAGGATAAATCGCAATAATAACAGGTGTGTATAGAAGTTGAACATATCTATGTTTTTTTATTTATGATTTTAGTATTGAAGGGGCTTGCAGCCTTTGTACGGATGAGAAGCAGGCCGAATAGAGGAATTCGGCCTGGTGATATCGGAGAGGTCTTAGAACAGCACTGAGTAGTTCAAACCAAAGGTACGGCCACGGCCTTTATAGCTGTACAACTCCGGCGCGCCGTAGGTTGGGCTATACAGGATTGGCGCACGTTGGCCCCACACGGTGGTGTAGTCTTTGTCCAACAGGTTCTCTACGCTGAAGCTGACCTTGCCGACCGGCAGGGCATAGCTGCTGAGGACGTCAATGGTGTTATAGCCGTCGAGCTTGCGGCCCTGGCTGTCGGAAACGTCGAAGGTCTGCTGCGACTGCACGCGCACCGTCCAGTCACCCGGTGCCCAGTTGACGTAGGCGGTTGCTTTCGACGGGCTGGCGGTGTCGACGGTCAACTTCTCCCATTTGCCATCGGTCTTGGTTTCGGACTTGATCAGGTTGAAGGTGGCACCGGTGCTCCATTCGCTGTCGTCGAAGAAGTAGTCCACCGCGCCTTCCATGCCATAAATCCGACGTTTGTCAGCGTTCATGTTGATGGTCATGTCGGTTTTGTTGATGGTGATGGTCTTGTCTGACAGGGAATAGTAGGCCGCAATCTGGGTACGCAGATTGTCGCCATTGTAGCGCCAGCCCAGCTCGTAGGAGTCAACCTTGATGCCGTCCAGCTTGGAGTCATTGACGTTGACACTTTTTTGCAGCTGATAGTGGCCATTCACCAGCTTATAGGTGCCGGAGCCGTAATACTTGGCCAGATCCGGGATCTCAAACCCTTGTGAGAAGTTGAACCAGGTCTGCTGGCGTTCTGTCAGATGGGCCAGCAAACCGGCGTTGAACAGCGCGTTATTGTAGTCGGTTTTACCGCCCGGCACGGCATCGGCAGAGGTCGCCAGGCCGTTGGCGATCCCTTGTTGCTGTGCGTAGCCAACAAAATCATCCACCTTGTTTTCGGTGTACTGGTAGCGCACGCCGCCGCTCAGGGTAAACATCGGATCGATGTCGTAGCTGGCCTGCATGAACGGTGCCAGATTGGTAGTGGTATAGCTCGGATAGCGGCCGACGTTGTAGGCATTTTGCAGCGTCATACCGCCAGACTGCTGGGCCTGCACCAGATTGAAGAACTGCTGGTTGGCATTGAAGCTTTCATGGTCGGCATCAAAGCCGTAGGTCAGCGTCAGGCTATCGATCGGTTTGCTGTTCAGGGTCAGCTTGCCGCCGTAGAAGTCGGTTTTCTGTTGCGAAGCGCCGATGCTGGTTACCTTGCCGCCACTCAGGGTCGGGAACGGATAGAAGGTCAGCGATTCATCACGATAATACACCTGCGCCACCAGATCCTGGCCCCAGAAATCGGTGTTGGAGTATTGCAGGTTGATCAGATGGCGCTCGGTGCCTGGAATGCGATCCGAATCCAGATTGCCGCTGTTGTAGGCTTGCCCCTTGCCGGTCACCGCCGAGAAGTTTTGCCCCAGATACAGGCCGTGCTTACCGTCTGACTCACTGTTGAAATATTGCGTGGTCAGCTGCAACTGCTGGTGATCGTCGATGTTGATGGTGCCGGTGCCCATCAGGTCAATACGATCGGAATATTGCAGGCCGGTTTGGGTGTTGTCGATCAGCACCTCGTCGCCTTTGCCGTCATACCAGCCGCCGTAACGCTGATAGGAAACCGACAGGCGCCCGAAAGCCTTATCGGTGCCGCCGCTGACCGCTGCCGCCACGTTTTCATCGTGATCGCTGCTGCTGTTAAAGCCGGTTTTACCGCCAAGCTGCAGCTCAACCTGTTTTTCTTCCTGGCCCTTCTTGGTCACAATGTTGACCAGGCCACCGGTGCTGCCGCCGCCGTACAGCGAGGTAGCCCCGGAAATCACCTCAATATGGGCGATGTTGAACGGATCGATTGAATCTAGCTGGCGGCTGTCGCTGCGCGATGAGTTCAGGCGCACGCCGTCGATCATCACCATCATCGAGCGGCCACGCAGGTTCATGCCGTAGTTGGTACGGCCCTGGCTGCTGACGTCCATGCCCGGGATCAGCTGCGATAGCACATCCTTGATCTCTTTACCGCCCTGCACCTGCTGCTCAATTTCCTGGCCTTCGATCACCCAGGTGGTCTGGGCCATTTCCGCTACGCTGCGGTGAGAGCGGCTGGCGGAAACCACCAGTTGGTCATCATTTTTTTGTTCTTCTGCCCAGGCTGTTGGTGCGAGCATGGCCAACAGGCAAGGGTTTAGTACCCAGAGGTGTCTGCGTTTCATTGTTGTTCAAACGTTTCCATGGTTAGTTAAAGTTAAAGATGGCGTCGTGTGCAGTTTGGGCGGTGACCGCTGCCTGCTGGCTACGCCATTGGATCACAGCCGGGGTGGACGTTAAGTCGAACTGGTCGCGTCCTAATGCCCGGTTGAGAATACGGGCCGAACGCCAGGCCATCAGGCTGAGCTGGGGTTCGGCAATGCCATGACTGTGCATGCCGGCGTTGACGGCAAACAGACAGTTTTCGCTCGGACCCTGCCATTCCAGGGTGAAATCCGGCGTGATGCGATACTCATCGTTCGCCGTGGTCAACAGGCGATTGGCTAGCGGTGCGAGAAACGCCGGGCGGTCTTGCTGATAACCGGTGGCGAAGATCACCACGTCGCAGTCGAAGGTTTCCTTGCCCTGATCGAGATGGTGATGGGTGACCAGCTGATAGCCATTGCCGGATGCGTGCATCGCGGCCAATGAACGGCTAGGCAGCAGGTGGGCCCAAGGCTTTTCACGTAACACTTCAAAGCGGTGATACATCGCCCGGTAAATCGCCAGCAGCGATCCGCTGGTGATGCCGTCCGACGTCATTTTCTGCTCGGTCAGCATGCGCTGTTTGGCGCTGTCGCTCAGGGTGTAGAAGCTTTCTACATATTCTGGCGTGAAGTATTCATTGGCGAAGGCGGCCTCATCCAGCGCGTTGTAATTGTTGCGGCGCGAGATCCAGTTCAACTGCTTGGGCTGGCCCCACTCGGCGCGGAAAATATTCAAAAACAGATCGGCACCGCTTTGGCCGCCGCCGATAACGGTGACGCGTTTGCCGGTAAGATCCGGGTTACGCAGGCTCATTTCGCTGGCATGGAAGCAGCGATCGTTCTGCTCGCTGACGCAGTCCGGCAGCTTGGGGCGTTTGCCTATCCCCAAGCAGATATGGCGAGCCCGGTAGACATCACGCTGGGTGGTGACAACAAATTGGCGTTGCTGGTCGTCAAAATCCACGCTGCGGATATCTTGGCTGAACTCGAGCGTCTCCAGCCCGTTAGCCGCCCAATCGAGATAGTCGGCGAACTCTTCGCGGGAGACCGTGCGCTGCTCGGTGGTCAGGAAACGGTAGAACTTCTTCCTTTTCACCAGGTAGTTGAGAAAGCTGTACGGGTTAGTCGGCGAAACCGCGCTGACCAGATCCTTGAGGAAACTGGTCTGCATATGGCAGTCCGGCACCATCATGCCCGGGTGCCAGGAGAAGTGCGGTTTGCGTTCGAAAAACTTGCTGTTAAAGCCGGTAACCTCACTGCCAAGTGCGGCAATGCTCAGATTGAATGGGCCGACGCCGATGCCGATGAAATCCAGAGGCTGATTCATTGGGCAAACTCCTTGGAGACCAAATAAAGAGGGTTATCCAGATCTTGCAGATAGTTCGGCAACATGCGGCTGCCGCCATCCTGCTCTGAATAGGTGAGTTTCACCGGGTTGAGTACCACGCGAATAATCTGTGGTTTGAAAAGGTCGAACAGGGCAAAGCGGTCGGCCAGCTGCGGATGCTGCGCCATATAGCGCTCCAGCACCTGTGCCAGCACTTGATAGAAACGCGGTTCGCTTATGCCGCAGCCGCTCATCAGCGGCGAAATGAAACGCAGCACGGTGACGAAGTGCCCGGTTTGCAGGTCATGGATCAGATAGTCGGCAGGCAGGCGCACCGTGACGTCTTTTACCACCTGCGGCAGTGAAGAGGCCTGTGGGAAGTCCTGATCTACCAGGCGCATATCGCCCTGGAAATCTTTTAGCAGCACGCGTTGCGGCACATGGTCTTTCATCACTAATGTGATGTTCTGGCCGTGGGCGATCAGCGCCACCCCGTAGCAGCACATCAGGTGGTACATCGGCAGCACTACCGCCTGGAACATCTGCGCTAGCCACGCCTCTGCGCTCAGGCCAGAACGGGCGATGTAGGCGGCGATCAGTGGTTCACCCTGATTGTCGGTTTCCATCAGCGTTGCCATCAGGATCGCCTGTTCGCCCGGTTGCAGATAACAGGACGGATTTTCACGCCAGATCACCCCGAGCATTTCCTGATAACGGTACGGGGCCTTGGGCAGCGCCCCGTAGGTTGGGTGGGCCAGATAGCCGGCCGCCGGTTCACCCAGGATCTGGGCGCCGCTGGCCTGCAAGGTGCTGTCACCGGCGAAAATCTGCTGTAACCAGCGTGAAGCCGCAGGCCCGGCGCTGATGTACTTGCCCGGAATGCCGCGATAGCAGGAGGTGTTGTAAATGGTCAGCGGCAGCTTGATATCGAAGGGCACCCGGCGGCTGGTATTGGTCAAAGTGCGCAGGGACTGCTGAGCCAGATAGCGATCGCCAAACTCGCCCAGCTCAACCAGTTCACCGCTGGCCAGTTGTGGCAGGAAATGCAGCGCAATTTTTTGCTGCCATTGCCATGGGTGCAGCGGCACCGGCAGCCAGTCGTTGTCCAACTTCAGGTCGTGCCAACGGCGGTCAAAGCGTTGGCGTTCCCCGCTGTCCATCGCGCTGTTGAGCAAGTTTTCTAGCGGGAAGTCCTCGTCAATGCACCAGACAAAGCTGCTGCGTTTGGCGGCCACCCAGTGCAGCTGGAACTGGCCCTGATATTCTGGCGCATATTGTTGCAGCGCCGTCAGCCCCCAGCCACGGCGCCCCTTGTTGAAGACGAACTTCGGGTGGCCTGCCAGCAGGCATTGCAGCGCGTCGGCATCCAGCGCAATCAGATCGTTGGCGCTCATCCCGTGGCGAGCGGTGAGTAACTGCATGTCACCGCGTAGCGTGGCATACAAATCTTCCAAATGTTCGGCGATCTGCGCGTCGCCCATCTTCAGCACCTGCGCCAGTTGCCGCAGCGTTTGATCGGCGGCCAGCGGCAGGCGATCGCAGCTCAGGCTGTTGGTGTCGATGTGCAACCAACCCCAGATCCCGCGTTTGGCGTTAAAGCTGTAAGTCGCGTCACCGAGGGCTATTTGCCATTGGCCGCCGTGTTCCTCGGCCTGCAAGGTGCGCTCGTACTCCAGTTCCGCCAGGATTTTTGCG
This sequence comes from Serratia sp. N21D137, assembly GCF_047530005.1. Taxonomy (NCBI): domain Bacteria; kingdom Pseudomonadati; phylum Pseudomonadota; class Gammaproteobacteria; order Enterobacterales; family Yersiniaceae; genus Serratia; species Serratia sp. N21D137. The sequence goes on along the minus strand of NZ_JBLJAJ010000027.1, from coordinate 39,865 downwards.
GTCATTTGCAGGTTAACGCGTTGCCAATCGGCGTAATCGTGGCGGCTCATAGCTGTCCCTCGCGGAAGAAGTCATCACGCTGGTTCACGATCAGCCGTGAACGTTTGTGCGGGAAATCAAACTCTTTCAGCGTGTGGTAGCCAGCGGTGGGCAGATGGCGGAACAGCCGCTGATTGTCTGCGCGTGGCTCGGCCACGACGCGAGTGGTGCGGGGTTCATCCAGGTATAAATAGTGGGTCAGGCCACGTAGCCAGCTGCGGATGTACTGCGCGCCACGCCAGTCCTCTTCACCGACCAGCATGTGCAGGCCGCGATCGAACGGCTGCCAGCGATAGTGGCGGCCAATGCGATCTTCGGGTGCCCAGTAAACTTCGAAATAGCCAAACGGCTGGTCGTCAAAGCAGCCCAGCAGCGGGTAGCAATAGCTGGAATCTAGCTGGCGCTGTAAATAGGCGGCCTGAACCTCGAGCGGACCGCTCATTTCCCAGAAGGCGTCAACGCGGGGGGAGTTCATCCAACGGGTGAACTGCTCGGCGTCGCGCTCCACCTCTGGCAAACGGAAACTCAAGCTGCGTTTGATTTGTGGATCGTAGCGGCGATAAACCTCACCGCTGGGTCTGGCAGGGCGCTGCGGGAACCACAGCTCGCGCTCGGCGTCGTATTGCATCTGGCCGCCAGCGGTTTGGCGTTCAGCGATCAGCCACAGCGGCAACTGATAGAAGGTTTCACGGGCCAGGTAATCACCGCAGGCCTGGGCGAACAGTGCCAGAGCCTGTGGTTCCTCGCGCCATTCGGCATAGGGCAGGGCAATGCCGCTCAGCTGTGGAGCCGCGATCAGCAACTGATCCAATGCCTGGATCAACCAGCCTGCCGGTAGTGAGCCTGGATAATGCAACGCAGCGCTGCCGTCCAATCCCAGGCTAAGGGACAGGTTTTTCCCCAGCAGTTCGCAGCGGAATCCGCTGGTGGCGTGAACAATCTTGGCAACGGGCATCATTGGGCGGCCTCCACGCGCAGCGGATTGGTGAAATCAAAGTAGATCACCGCCGGATCGACAATGGTGTTCTCATTGTGATCGTGCAGATAGCAGAAGAAGTTGCCCTTGCAGTTCCAATGTTGGCTGTCGAGCACATAGTCCAGGCAGCGGGTATTTTTCGCCGTGTTACGCAGCGTGGTTAACGCATCCCGTACTCGTCTCATCAGGCTCTCTTCACTGTCGAATCCTGCTGCCGCCATTGCGGCGGTCACGGCCAACGTAGAATTCACCAGCAGGTAGTAAGGGAAGTAGCGCAACAGCTGCTGCTCGCTAAAGCGGTTCTCCGCTTCGGCTTCGCCGATTTCATCCAACCAAGGCGTGGCATCGCGGGTAAAGCCGCTGCCCTGACAATCGCGGTACAGCATGCCCACCGGCAAGTCTTGCTGCATTTCCACCAGAATGTTTTGCTGATGGGCCAGCAACACCAGGCCGTAGTCGGCTTCGGCGCTGAACAGCGGTAGCAGCACCTGCTGGCAGTAAGCATCCAGCCAGCAATGGGCGGCCTGCTGCAACGGTAAGTTCAGGCGGGCAGCCAGGCGGCGCACTGCCGCAGCTAATAGGCTATCGCCACCGTCTGGCGCTGCCTGTGTCAGGGTAACCAACACGTTGGTCTGGTTCTGTGCCTGGCCGAACAGCAGGTTATCGCGCAGCGCCATCAGGCTCTCTTCCTGGATCGTGCCGTCTGCGGAACGTAACCCGGCCCAGCCATCTTCCTGCATCACACGCATCGTTGGGTAACGAGCTTGCAACACCTGCCAGCGGGAGGTCTGTGCCAGGCGTGCCAGACGCATGCCACGCTTCACTTCTTTGACCGACAGGGTACGCACCGAGTTGGTTAACCGTACGCTAAGGGAAAACTTGATCATGTCGCGGCTGCCCGCGTGATACAGCGAACGTGAAGAGCTGGTTGGCAGCCAACGCTCACCGGCCTCACCCAGATCGCTCAGCTTGTGCTGTTCGACCAACTCGCGGCACCAGCTTTGTGCCAGCAGATAATCGGCCTGCCACGGATGCATCGGCAGCAGCCAGACGTCATCGGTAAAATGGCCTAACAACTGCGGCGCGCTTTCTGCGGCAAAGCGCTGCAGGCGCTGCTGTAACGTTAGATCCAGGCTGTCACCACACAGGTGGTGTTTATCTACCGCAAACCAGCGTAGGGGGAAGCTGCCTGCGAAATCTGGCAGATAGCGCTGTGCCTGCTGCTGATCGAAGGGCTCATGGGATTTCGGAGCCGGGTGGAAGGCATGGCCAGCTAATAACCCCTGTTCTGCCTAGGCAAAGTTCAGCGGCTGGTCACGTAGCTTTGGCCAGTCCAGCCGGATGGCGATCGCCTGTTGGGTATTGTCATGACTTTCCAGCACTCGCTGGCGAAAGCGTGCCAAAACCTCCTCACCCAGATGGCCTTTTATCGCCGGTTTGGCCAGCAACAACGTAACCAACCGCTCAAAACTCAGCGCTTCACCGTTGCCATTCAGGCTGGCGGGGAACTGATATTGATGATGTTGGGTTGGCGAGATGTGCCGTAATGGAATGCGAATGAACTGGCTATCCGAAAGTGGGAGATGTAGCTGAGGTTGTTGGCTATCGGTTGCCGGAACGATGTGCCAGTCCCGGGTTTCACGCATTAGTGCGTTGAGGAAACATTGCGCTGCCACATCGGTTGCTGCGCTTGCTAACTGGATGGTCATGACCCTTGTCACTCTGGAGCGATTGAGAATGATTCTTATATCAATAGTTCTTATTATTATCAATCACCGCATGATACAATTTTTTGATTAATTACACATAAAAACATCATTTTTTTAACGGTTATTTTACTTAATGCGCTTATTTTCGGGTTCAAAAATCGTTGCAATTGGTAATGATTCTCCTTCAAACTGGCCGCTGGCGTTTTGTGCCGGGCTATTGGGCATTGGGCAAAATGGCTTGCTGGTCGCCTTACCCGTGTTGGTCAGCCTGACCCAGCTCTCGCTGTCGGTGTGGGCTGGCTTGCTGACGCTGGGATCGATGTTATTTCTGGTCGGCTCTCCCTGGTGGGGGCGACAGGCAGAAATTCGCGGCTGTAAATACGTGGTGCTTATGGCCCTGGCGGGTTACCTGCTCAGCTTTGTGTTATTGGCCTTGGCCGTGTGGGGGCTGGCTGCTGGCTGGCTGCCTGAAATGGCGGGGCTGGGTGGCTTGATTGTGGCGCGCATTATCTACGGCCTGACGGTATCGGGCATGGTGCCCGCCAGCCAGACTTGGGCGCTGCAACGCGCTGGGTATGAACAACGTATGGCGGCGTTGGCCACTATCAGTTCCGGCCTGAGCTGTGGCCGGTTGCTTGGCCCGCTGTGTGCGGCCCTGGCGCTGTCTTTGCACCCGATGGCTCCGCTGTGGTTGATGGCGATTGCGCCGTTGATCGCGCTGTTGGTGATCTGCCGCCAGCATAACGATCCTCCGCTGCCTGCTGTGGCACATCAGCAAAACCGCCTGCGGCTGACGATGATGCCCTATTTATTGTGTGCGTTGCTGCTGGCGGGCTGTGTCAGCCTGATGCAGTTGGGCTTGGCTCCGCATTTGCAGCAGCTGTTCAGTCATTCGGCGACGACCGTCAGCCACCATGTGGCGGTATTGCTCAGCGTGGCGGCAGGTTGCACGTTGTTGGCGCAGTTTTTGGTGGTGCGACCGCAGCGCCTTACTCCGCCGCAGCTACTGATGGTTGCCGCTTGGTTGATGATCGCTGGCTTGGGGCTGATGTGTACCGCTCCGCTGGCGCTGTTTTATCTTGGCTGTGCGCTGGCTTCGTTTGGGGCCGCGATGGCGACGCCGGGCTATCAACTGATGCTGAACGATAAGTTATCTACCGGCAAAGGGGCGGGAGCGATCGCCACCAGCCATACGCTGGGCTACGGCGCGAGCGCGCTGATGGTGCCGGTGGTGAGTAAATTTTACGGTGAGTCGCAGTTGGTGGCGGCGGCACTGGTAGCCGCCGTCCTGTTGGGCGGCATTAGCAGCTGGCTATGGTGCCAGCATCGAATGGCAGACATTGCACGGGAGAGTGAGTGATATGTCCGCAAGCTATCGCATCTTTGATCTTACCTTGAAGCACAAGGAAAACGTTTCCCCCTCGCTGCTGCGCTGCGTGTTTACCGGCCCAGAGGTCCAGCGCATGAAGTTGGAAGCCCCGGATCAGCGGATCAAGCTGTTGTTCCCGGTAGTGGAAGGGCCGATCCAGCCGTTGGCGAATAGCGACGATTGGTACCGTAACTACATGGCGATACCGAAGGAGCAACGGCCCGTGATGCGTACCTACACGTTGCGGGCATTGCGTGCTGCTGAGAATGAAATGGACGTGGAGTTCGTGCTCCATGGCATTAATGGCCCGGCCTCTGCCTGGGCAACGCATGCCGTTGCGGGAGATAAACTGCAGGCTGTAGCGCCGAATGCCGATTTTGCTGAGGACAGCGGCGGCTATGAGTGGGCCCCTCCGGCGCAAACCCGGCAGGCGCTGCTGATCGCCGATGAAACGGCACTGCCGGCGGCGATGGGTATCCTCGAGCAGTTGGCGCAGCAGGTTAACCCGCCGCGTGTGCAGGCTTTCTTCGAAGTGCCGGTAGCGGGGGACTGCCTCGATATGGCGCACTTCCCGTTTGCCGAGGTTTACTGGCTGCCACGGGACGTTGGGCATCAGCAACTGCATGGCACGCTGCTGGTGGAGGCGGTGCGTCAGCGAGTTAACATCCCTGCCTCGGCACGGGCTGAAGCGCAGTCTCTGGCTGAAAACAGCCTCGGCGGGGATTTGCTGTGGGAGCGTGCCGAAGGGGCTAAGACCTTTTACGCCTGGGTGGCTGCGGAGTCTTCGGTGGTGAAAACGTTGCGACGATACCTGATTGGCGAACGCGATCTGGACCGTTCCACGGTGAACTTTATGGCGTACTGGTGCTAGTAATCCGCTTCAAGCTGATGGCGCACCGCCAAGAGCACGGCGACTGTGCCATCAAAGTGATACAGTACCACGTAGCCGCTGCTGCCAAATTCAATAGGCCATTCGCGGTATTGGTGAGGCATCTCCTCCACCGGACGACCTACCTGTGGTTGTAGAGCCAGAATTTTTACGCTACGGCGGATCTTGCTGATAGCGCGCTTTGCCGTGTCGCTATCCTTTTCTGCCAAAAAAAGGTATAGCCGTTGCACATCAGCTAATGCCGCTGGTGACCATTTTAATTGTGACACTCCGGGATCTCCGTATCATCGCCTTTTTCCAGATTAGCCAGCCAGTTATCGGCTTCTTCCTGGGTTAGATGTTTACCATCAGCTTGATAGGTTTCCCATGCTCGCAATGCATCATTGCGTAGCGCTTCGCGTTTTTCTTCACGCTCGACATATTCCCGGATCGCTTCACGCATAATCCAATGAGCTGTACGCTGGCGTGCTAGGGCAATTTGCTGCACACGTAGCTTAAGTTCTTCATCGATTTTAATTGACGTCGCGGTAGCCATAAGTCGTCCTCAGTCGTGAAAGGTAATACCTTTGGCTACTATAAATTCTTTTATACTCCATTGTCTAGTTTTTGAGCATGCATGACTATCCAAATTTCAACGCTGGCAGCCGCTTTGGCTGCTGTGCTATGTTCCGCTGAAACAAAAGTTACAGCGGAACATGGCAATGAAACAGATTGATGAGCGCTTGCGCAGCGAATATCCGCAATTGGCCCCTCAAGAGCAGCGGGTGGCCGACTTTATCTTCGATCACTTTGACGACCTGATTAGCTATAACAGCACCGAGTTGGCGCGCCTGAGCGGGGTGTCCAAGGCCACGGTCAGCCGTTTGTTCAAACGCCTGGGCTATGCCAGCTATCGCGCAATGCGTGACGAGCTGCGCACCCTGCGCCAAAGCGGTATGCCATTGACCGAGAACCGTGACGCGGTGCAGGGCAATACCTTGCTGGCTCGCCATTACCAGCAGGAAATGGCCAATCTGACGCACTGGGTGCAGCAGATTGATGCGGCACAGTTTGGCGCGGTGATCGCGGCCATGGGGCAATCCCGGCGGCTGCTGCTGTTGGGGATGCGCAACAGTTATCCCGTCGCGATGCATTTGCGCCAGCAACTGATGCAGGTACGTGAGCAGGTTTTGTTAATACCGCAGCCGGGCCAGACCTTGGCCGAAGATCTGGTGGATCTGGGGCCACAGGATATGGTGGTGGTAGTCGCGTTTCGCCGCCGTCCACGCCTGGCGCGAGAGATATTGCAACAGTTGCAGATCAAGCAGGTGCCAACGTTATTGATCTGCGAACCACAGGCCCAGGCGCTGATCCCGTTGGCTAGCTGGCATTTGATGACGCCGCTCGATAGCGTCTCGGCGTTTGACAGTTACTCCAGCGCCATGAGCCTGGCGAGCCTGCTGAGCAATGCGTTGCTGCATGACAGGTTGTCGCAAGGGCGGCAGCGTATTCATCAGGTCGCCAATCTGTTCAGCGATCTGGAGGAGTTGGAGCAGCGCTGAAGCGTTGGTTTTCACGCGGCTAAACGGGCGCTGCATGCTGCGTCTGTTGATTCTTTAGTTGCAGATAAATAATTTAAGAATCTTTTGTTTCATCCTTTCTCGCTTGGCGATAATCTAGCAATAACAAAAAACCGGCCGGTCGCAGACGTAGCAATCTCCAGGCTAAGTTATTAAGTTGACAAGGAATGAACATGCTAGCTATCAACCAATTCGATCAAATCAATCCACCGCACCGCCTACTGATGGGCCCAGGGCCGATCAATGCCGATCCGCGTGTGCTGCGTGCCATGTCCAGCCAGTTGATTGGCCAATACGATCCGACCATGACCGGCTATATGAATCAGGTGATGGAGCTGTATCGCGCCCTGTTCCGCACGCAGAACCGCTGGACGATGCTGATAGACGGGACTTCGCGTGCCGGTATCGAGGCGATGTTGGTCTCTGCCATTCGGCCTGGCGATAAAGTGCTGGTGCCGGTATTTGGCCGTTTTGGCCATTTGCTGTGTGAAATCGCCCGCCGCTGCCGTGCCGAAGTACACACCATCGAAGCGCCTTGGGGTGAAGTATTCAGTGCCGATCGGATCGAGGATGCGATCAAAAAAGTACGGCCACGCCTATTGCTGACGGTGCAAGGAGATACCTCCACCACCATGCTGCAACCGCTGGCAGAATTGGGGGATATCTGCCGCCGCCACGGCGTCCTGTTCTATACCGATGCTACCGCCTCGTTCGCCGGTAACGAGTTGGAAACCGATGCCTGGGGTTTGGATGCGGTGTCAGCAGGGCTGCAAAAATGCCTCGGTGGCCCTTCCGGCAGTTCTCCAATCACCCTTAGCCCGCAGTTTGAAGAGATCGTGCGCCGCCGTAAGTGCGTTGAAGAAGGGATCCGTACCGTCGATCATGCAGACGGGGACGACGAGATGATCTACTCCAACTATTTCGATCTCGGCATGATCATGGATTATTGGGGGCCGGAGCGCCTGAATCACCATACGGAAGCCACCAGCATGCTGTTTGCTGCACGTGAATGTGCACGGGTGATCCTGGAGGAAGGGCTAGATAACGCTATTGCCCGCCATAAATTGAATGGCGCGGCGATGTTGGCCGGGATCCAGGGAATGGGGCTGGAGGTCTTTGGCGATATCGCTAACAAGATGAACAACGTGCTGGGCGTGGTGATCCCGCAGGGCATCCATGGCGAGCAGGTACGCCAGATGATGCTCAATGACTTCGCCATCGAAATCGGCACCTCGTTTGGCCCGTTGCAGGGCAAGATCTGGCGGATTGGCACCATGGGGCATAACGCGCGGAAAGACTGTGTGTTGCAAACGTTGGCCGCGCTGGAAGCGGTACTGCACCGTCTCGGTTTTGTTAGCCCGCAGGGTGAAGCTATGCAGGCAGCATGGAACATTTACCAGGCCGAGCAGAACTGATGGCAATGCTGCTGACCCCTCTGGAAGCGGAACGAGCCGCGGCCAGAGTGATGGCTCGCTGCGACGAATTGGCGGCCATCAGCAGCACGCCAGGCCAACTGACGCGGGTTTATCTCTCCCCAGAACATTTACGCGCCAACCAGCTGGTTGGGAATTGGATGCGTGAGCTGGGGATGGAGGTCTGGCAAGACGGCGTGGGCAATATCTGCGGACGTTACGAAGGGCGGCAACCGGCCGCACCGGCGCTGCTGCTGGGCTCTCATCTGGATACGGTGCGCAACGCGGGGCGCTACGATGGCATGCTGGGGGTTTTGACCGCGCTCGAGGTTGTCGCCTTGTTGCATAGCCGTAATCGGCGTTTGCCGCAGGCGATCGAGGTGATCGGTTTTGCCGACGAGGAGGGCACCCGTTTTGGCATTACCTTGCTCGGCAGTAAAGGGATCACCGGTCAGTGGGCAGAGGATTGGCTGGCATGTACCGATGCTGAGGGCATCAGCGTGGCCGAGGCTATGCGTGAGGTGGGCCTTGATCCTGCGGCTGTGGGTTCTGCCGAGCGTGCACAAGACTCGATCTGTGCCTATCTCGAACTGCATATTGAGCAAGGGCCTTGTCTTGAGGCCGCCGGTCAGGCTCTGGGAGTGGTCACGGCGATTAACGGTGCGCGCCGCCTCAACTGTACCTTTACCGGACATTCTGGTCATGCAGGGACCGTGCCGATGGGGCAGCGTCAGGATGCGCTGGCTGCCGCCGCTGAATGGATGGTCACGGTTGAGCGGCACACCATGGAATACGATCCGCATGTGGTTGCCACGGTCGGTCAGATCGAAAGCTTTCCGGGAGCAGTTAATGTGATCCCTGGGCAGGTCAGGTTATCCCTCGACGTTCGTGGCCCGCAGGATGTGCCGCTAGACGCGTTGCTGGCCGAATTACTGGCACATGCGCAGAACATTGGCGCGCGTCGCGGAGTCGGCTTCGACAGCGAGGAGTTCTACCGTATACCGGCTACCGCTTGTGACCCTCAGTTGCAGCAGCGTTGGTATGACGCGGTAGTGCAGGTACAAGGGAGCAGCCCGATGTTGCCTAGCGGTGCGGGGCATGATGCCATTGCTGTCGCCGCCCGTTGGCCGGTGGGGATGCTGTTTGTCCGTTGTGCTGGGGGGATCAGCCATCATCCTGATGAGGCTGTAACCCCCTGCGACGTAGCGCAGGCAGTTCAGGCTTATTGCCAAATCGTGGCGAATTGGCCCGCGATATCCCCTACTCAGTCATGCAGTTGGAAGCCATCCGCATCACGCCAGGCAGGGAACGCGTTGCGGTAGGTTTGTAGCGTTTCCAGCGAAAGCTCGGCATCCAGCCTCGCCGCCTGGCCTGGTTCTGCGCTGGCCAACCGTTCCCCTTGCGGGCTGATAATCAGGCTGTCACCGCTATAATTCAGGCCGTTACCGTCCTCGCCCACTCGGTTGCACCCGGCCACGTAAATCTGGTTTTCAATCGCCCGTGCTGCCAGCAGCGTTTGCCAGTGCATACTGCGCGCCGCAGGCCAGTTGGCCACGTACAGGGCCAGATCGTAATCTTGCTGATAGCGTGACCATACCGGGAAGCGCAGGTCATAGCAGATCTGCGGCAGGATACGCCAGCCGCGCCATTCGAAAATGATGCGCTGTTTCCCTGCCTGATAGTGTTGGTGTTCACCAGCCATGCGGAACAGATGGCGTTTATCATAGCCATGCACCTTGCCGCCGGGCTCCACCAGCAGGAAACGGTTAACCGCCCCTTCGGCCGTTTTCAACGCTACGCTGCCACCCACCAAGGCGTTGGTTTTCACCGCCCAAGTGTGTAACCAGTCAATCACCTGTTGTTCAGGCAATGCGCTTTCCCCGGCATCCATCGCAAAGCCGGTAGTAAACATTTCCGGCAGTACAATCAGATCGCGGCCGGTCATTGAGGGCAACAAGGCATCGAAATGGCGCAGATTGGCCTCACCTTGGCGCCAGACCAGCGGTTGCTGCAACAGGGTGATTTTTAGAGTCGACATAGGCGCTCCGCAGCGGCATCCAGCGTAGCATCTTGCTTCGCGAAGCACAGCCGGATCAGTTTATGGGGGAAAGGATCTGCACAGAAAACGGACAGCGGGATCGCCGCCACGCCTGCGTGCTCGGTCAGCCAATGGCAGAAGGCGACGTCATCCAGATCGGAAATGGCGCTGTAATCGGCCAGCAAGAAGTAAGTGCCTTCACAGGGCAGAATTTCCAGCCTGCTGTTAGCTAACGCCTGCACAAAACGATCGCGTTTGGCTCGGTAGAACGCGGGTAGCTGCTGCCAGTGTTCTGGCTCATTGCGCAGCATATCGGCCAAGGCTAACTGGGCAGGGGTGTTGATCGAGAACGTCAGATACTGGTGAACCTTGCGCACCTCGGCACTTAACGCTGCCGGGGCCACGCAATAACCCACTTTCCAGCCGGTCATATGGAAGGTTTTGCCAAACGAGGAAACGGCGATCGCCCGCTGACGCAGTTGCGGATGGGCCAGCACGCTGGCGTGCCCCCCTTTGGCAAAACAGATATGTTCGTAAACCTCATCGCTGAGGATATAGATTTCACGATCGGCGATGGCGGCCCATAGCTGCTGCATATCCTCTGCCGACCAGGCCGTGGCGGAGGGGTTCTGCGGAGTGTTGAGGATCACCAGCCGCGTGCGCGGTGAAAGCTGTTCGGCAAACCGTTGCCAATCGACCTTGAAGGCTGGCGGTTGCAGGGCAATGCGTTGCAGAACGCCGCCGGAAAGCTGTACCGCCGGGGCATAGCTGTCGTAGCTTGGGTCGAAGCAAATCACTTCATCGCCGGAGCGTACCAGGGCGCTGATTGCAGCGAACAACGCTTCGGTTGCACCCGCAGTGACGGTCACTTCACTATTGGCATCGGGTTGCCAGCCGTAGAGCTGAGCGGTTTTTTCCGCAATGGCCTCACGCAGCGGCGCTGCGCCCGTCATCGGTGCGTATTGGTTTGCCCCCTGGCTGACGTGCCAGCTCAGGCGCTGTTTTAAATACTCCGGGCCATCAAAATCCGGGAAGCCCTGCGACAGGTTAATCGCCTGATGCTGCTGCGCCAGAGCGCTCATCTGGGTAAAGATGGTGGTGCCGAGGTCGGGTAACTTGCTGGCTGGGACAGGTGCGGTACTCATTCAGGCTCTTTCTCCTGGCGCTTATGTTGCGAATAATATAGCACGATGTTAATGTTTAGCAATCAAGACGTTTAGACGTCCGTAGCCATCAGGAAACAAGACGGAATGACAGAAAACCCGCAATTATCTGCCCTATTGGCCGCCTGCCACTGGATCGGTGAGAAAGGCTGGTGCCCGGCAACCGGCGGCAATATGTCGCTGCGCCTTGATACCCAACATTGCCTGGTAACCGAGTCCGGCAAAGACAAGGGCAGCCTGAGCGAACAGGATTTATTGCTGGTGGAAACGGCAAACAACCATGTCCCCAGCGGCCGTACGCCTTCGGCGGAAACCGGCCTCCACACGTTGATCTACCGCCTTTATCCCACCGTCGGTGCCATCCTGCATACCCATTCGGTCAATGCCACCGTGCTTTCCCGTGTGGAGAAAAGTGAAGCGCTGGTGCTGCAAGGGTATGAAATGCAGAAATCCCTTAGCGGGCAGAAGAGCCATCTCGACAGCGTCAGCATCCCCATTTTTGATAACGACCAGGATATTCCGGCGCTGGCTGCGCGTGTTGCCGCATATGCCGAGGTAACGCCCTTGCAGTACGGTTTTCTGGTGCGCGGCCACGGCTTGTATTGCTGGGGCAAACAGGTGGAGGAAGCGCGCCGCCACCTTGAAGGGCTGGAATTCCTGTTCCAGTGCGAACTGCAACGCCGTTTACTGGAGGCTAAATGATCCGCGCCATCGTCACCGATATTGAAGGCACCACCAGCGATATCCGCTTTGTGCATCAGGTGCTGTTCCCCTATGCCCGTGAGCGGCTGGGGGAGTTTATCCGCAGCCATGCCAGCGACGCCGAAGTTGCGGCTCCGCTGGCGGCATTGCGTGCAGAGATTGCGCAGCCGGACGCCGATAATGAGCGGCTTATTACCACCCTTTATCGCTTTATGGACGAAGATCGCAAATCGACCGCGCTGAAGGCCTTGCAGGGCATTATCTGGCGCAGCGGTTACCTGAACGGCGATTTTCAGGGGCATCTCTACCCGGAGGTGGCCGAACAGCTGGCCGCTTGGCAGCAGCAAGGATTGAAACTGTTCGTCTATTCCTCCGGCTCGGTTGAAGCGCAAAAGCTGCTGTTTGGTTACAGCGATGCGGGCGATCTGCAACCGCTGTTCAGCGGTTACTTTGATACGCACGTGGGGGCCAAGCGTGAAAACCAGTCGTATCAGAATATCGCTAAGGCTATTGGCCTGGAGCCAACTGAACTGTTGTTCCTGTCCGATATCCATCAGGAACTGGACGCGGCGCGGCTGGCAGGTTGGCATACCTGCCAACTGATCCGTGACGCTGCCGATCCACAAAGCCAGCACCGGCAGGTTAACCGTTTTGATCACATCGAGTTAGGGGAGTTTGTCTAATGAGTGGATTGACCATTTTTAGCGATAAAGAGCCGCAGCAGCCGTTATGGCAGAGTCAGGATGCACAGGCTATTCAGCAGCAGTTGGCGCAGATTGGCGTACGTTTTGAGCGTTGGCAGGCCGATCGTGAGTTGGGCGAGAGCCCACAGCCAGAAGCGGTGATTGCCGCCTATCAGCATGAGATCGACCGGCTGGTGGCGGAAAAGGGCTACCAGAGCTGGGATGTGATCAGCATGCGTCCGGACAACGCCCAGCGTGAAGTGCTGCGGGAAAAATTCCTGGCCGAGCATACTCATGGCGAGGATGAAGTGCGCTTCTTTGTTGAAGGGGCGGGGCTGTTTTGCCTGCATCTCGAAGGCAAAATCTTCCAAATCCTGTGCGAGAAAAACGATCTGATCTCGGTGCCAGCCAATACTCGCCACTGGTTTGATATGGGCTCGGCCCCCAACTTCACCGCCATCCGCGTATTTGATAATCCGGAAGGTTGGGTGGCCCATTTCACCGGCGACCAGATTGCCGAGGCATATCCAAAGCTAGATTGAGGGGCAAAAGGTTATGCCAATGCGCGCTGGAAAATGCCGTCGGCAACCTGCTCTGGCGTAATGACGCCGCTATCCAACACCCAGCCGCTGATTAATGCTGCTGGAGTGACATCGAATGCCGGGTTATAGGTTGGCGCATTGAGCGGTGCCCACTGGCAGGAACCAAAGCTACCGCTGACCCCCGTCACTTCCTCTGCCGCGCGCTGTTCGATAGGAATGGCCGCACCGTTCGGGCAATGAGGATCGTGCGTGGTGTGTGGGGCGGCTACGTAAAACGGAATACGGTGGTAATGGGCCAGCACCGCCAGGCTGTAAGTGCCGATTTTATTGGCCACGTCACCGTTGGCCGCAATGCGGTCTGCGCCTACCCAGACGGCATCGACCTGGCCCGTAGCCATCAGGCTGGCGGCCATGGAATCGCAGATCAAGCGGTAAGGAATGCCCAGCTCACCCAGTTCCCAGGCGGTAAGGCGGCCCCCTTGCAGCAACGGACGAGTTTCATCGACCCAAACCTGGGCGATCTTGCCTTGCTGATGCGCTCGCAATAGAACGCCAATCGCCGTGCCCACGCCCGCCGTCGCCAGTCCCCCGGTGTTGCAATGGGTGAGCAGGCGACTGCCCGGTTTCACCCACTCGGCCCCGTTATCGGCGATGCGATCGCACAGGGTCCGATCTTCCTCTACCAGGCGTAGCGCCTCTTCGGCCATCGCGCTCACCCAATCTGGTTGTGCCAAAGCCTGCTTCATACGATCCAGATTGTTCATCAGGTTCACCGCGGTCGGGCGTGAGGCGCGTAGCGTCTGTAATGCCTGCTCCAACTCTGCCTGCGACAGGCCACGCTCGGCCAACAGGGCGAGCAGCAGGCTGGCAGACAGCCCGATCAACGGTGCGCCACGCACCCGCAGGGCGCGGATATGCCCAACCAATTCGTCCACGCTGTCGCAGGGCAGCCAGCACGTTTCCTGCGGCAAAGCTTGCTGGTCGAGGATCTGGAGGCGGTTGTCTTGCAGGCTCAGGCTGGTGGTGTTAAGTACTTGCATCAGTGGTTAAATCCTTGTGTGTTTCTTATTGCATCTGTGAACCCATTCTGCCAACATGACATCCGGATGTATAGACGTCCAAACGCTTTTGCGGCTAAAAATAAAAAAATCATCGCTATGGGAAAGAACAGAGGGGTTGGGGGATGTCACAATATCGTACGTTTACTGCTGCCGATGCCGTTGAATACGCGCGCCAATATGGTCAACTGGCCGATCCACAGGCGCTGGTGAGCGCCGACGAGATCGGCGATGGCAATCTGAACCTGGTGTTTAAAATCCGTGATGCTGACGGCGTCAGCCGGGTGATTGTCAAACAGGCGCTGCCGTACGTGCGTTGCGTGGGGGAATCCTGGCCGTTGACGCTGGATCGGGCGCGTATCGAAGCGGAAACGCTGCTGATCCACTGGGCGCTGTGCCCGCGCCACACGGTGCAGGTGCTGCATCACGATCCTGAGCTGGCGGTGATGGTGCAAGAAGATCTCTCTGACCATCACATCTGGCGCAGCGAACTGGTGAAGGGGCGTTACTATCCGCTGGCTGCCGGGCAACTGGCGGAATACCTGGCGCAAACGCTGTTCCACACCTCTGATTTTTACCAGACCGCACAGCTGAAAAAGGCCGAAGTCAGCCGTTTCACCAACCCGGAGCTGTGCCAGATCACCGAAGATCTGTTTTTCAGCGATCCTTACCAGGATCATGAGCGTAATCAGTTTGACGAGGCGCTGTTGCCGCAGGTGCAGGCGCTACGCAATGACGCGGCGCTGAAGTTGGCGGTGGCCGGGCTGAAACATCGTTTCCTGAGCAAGGCCGAAGCGCTGCTGCACGGTGATATTCACAGTGGTTCGATCTTTGTCGCGGAAGGCAAGCTGAAGGCGATCGACGCCGAGTTCGGCTTCTACGGGCCGATCGGCTTTGATATTGGCACTGCATTAGGCAACCTGCTGCTGAACTATTGCGGGTTACCTGGGCTGTTTGGCCCGCGTGATGCGGCGGCTGGGCGTGAGCAGCGGTTGCAGGATGTGCGTGAGCTGTGGCTGATCTTTGCCGATCGCTTTCTGGCGCTGTGTCACCAACATAGTCGTGATGCAACGCTGGCGCTGCCGGGCTATGCCGAGCAGTTCCTGCAACAGGTATGGACGGATGCGGTGGGCTACTGCGGTACGGAGCTGATACGCCGTACTATCGGGCTGGCGCACGTGGCCGATCTGGACAGTATCACCGATGTGGAAATGCGTGCCGAATGTCAGCGCAACGCCCTCAATCTGGGCCGCGCGCTGATCGTCAACGCGCCGCACATAGAACACATCGATGCCTTGCTGGCCCGTATCCGCCAACATGGCTGAGCCAATCTGAATCTGCAATGAAAAAGGGACGATCCTTAACGGTATCGCCCCTTTGGCATTTACGGCCGCTGAACGTTATGCAGCTTCAGTCTGCTTCTGGCGTTTTTCCAGCTTTACGGGCTTTACCGGCTGCTGCGCCGCCAGCGCGTCTGGCGCAAAGTCATCAACGTTGATTGAACGCAGACGGCTCTCTTCCGCTTTCACCAGGATCTTGGCTTCGTCGGCGCTGATTTTGCCTTCATCCAGTGCACGCTGTGCCAGACGATCCAGACGGGTGAACGGCAGGTTCTTACCCGCTTGCTTGCACAGGCGCTGGTGGATAGGTTCTGCGGCTATCACGTCCAGCAGCGCGGCTTCCAGCAGGCCAACCGGGTTATGCTCGCTTGGCGTCAGGTATTGGCCACGGCCAAGGCGGCTACGGGTGGCAGAAGGCTGTTGGATAATCTTCGCCAACTGATGGTCCAGCTTATCCGAAGGTGCGGTATGCACGCGACCGAATGGGAACACCACCAGGCGCATCACCCCGGCGATAAAGCGGTTAGGGAAGTTGCGCAGCAAATCGTCCAGCGCTTGCTCTGCCTGGTTCAGGCTGTCTTGCACGCCCCAGTGAACCAATGGCAGATCTTCTTTCTGACGCCCTTCATCTTCAAAACGTTTCAGCGTGGCCGAGGCCAGGTACATCTGGCTCAGCACGTCACCCAGACGGGCAGAGATACGCTCGCGGCGCTTCAGGCTACCGCCCAGCACGCCCATGGAAACGTCAGACAGCAACGCCAGGTTGGCGCTCAGACGGTTGAGCTGCTGATAGTAGCGGCGTGTAGCATCTTTGGTTGGCGTGCTGCTGGTGCGGCCATTGGTCAGGCCAAGCCACAGGCTGCGCATTTTGCTGCTGCCGACGTGGCCGAGGTGGCCAAACAGCGCCTGGTCGAAGCTGTGCAGATCGTTGTTCTGGGCGGCGGCCATTTCGGTCAGTACATAAGGATGGCAGCGGATCGCGCCCTGGCCGAAGATCATCATGGTACGGGTCAGGATATTGGCACCTTCTACCGTGATGGCGATTGGCGCGCCCTGGTAGGCACGGGCCAGGAAGTTGGCTTCGCCCAGCATGATGCCTTTACCGCCGGTGATATCCATCGCATCAATGATGGCCTGCTGGCCACGGTGGGTACAATGGTATTTCACGATGGCAGACAGCACCGCAGGTTTTTCGCCCTGCATCAACGCATAGGTGATCAGCGAGGCGGCTGCATCCATTACGTAGGTGTTACCGGCAATACGTGCCAGTGGTTCTTCAATCCCTTCCATCTTACCGATAGAGATTTTGAACTGGCGGCGAATATGGGCGTAAGCACCGGTCGCCAAAGCCACCGATTTCAGGCTGCCGGTGGAGTTGGACGGCAGTGTGATACCACGGCCAACCGACAGGCATTCAACCAGCATCCGCCAGCCTTGACCGGCCATTTTTGGCCCGCCAATGATGTAATCGATCGGCACGAACACGTCGTTGCCGCGGGTTGGGCCATTCTGGAACGGCACGTTGAGCGGGAAGTGACGGTTACCGATCTCTACCCCTGGGGTGTTGGTTGGGATCAACGCACAGGTGATCCCGGGGGATTCGTTATCGCTCAGCAGGCGGCTTGGGTCATGCAGCTTGAAGGCCAGCCCCAGTACGGTGGCAATCGGCGCCAGGGTAATGTAGCGCTTGTTCCAGGTCAGGCGCATGCCCAGCACCTGCTTGCCTTGCCATTCGCCCATGCACACGGTGCCTACGTCCGGGATGGCCCCAGCGTCGGAACCTGCTTCTGGGCTGGTCAGGGCGAAACAAGGAATTTCGTCGCCGCGCGCCAGGCCTGGCAGATAGTGATCTTTCTGTTCTTCAGTGCCGTAATGTTGCAGCAGTTCGCCTGGGCCGAGGGAGTTAGGCACGCCGACGGTGATCGCCAGAATACCTGAGACACCCGCCAGTTTTTGCAGGACGCGGGCCTGAGCATAAGGGGAGAATTCCAGCCCGCCGTACTCTTTCTTGATGATCATCGCAAAGAAGCGGTGCTCTTTCAGATAGGCCCACAGCTCCGGCGGCAGATCGGCCAGTTCGTGGGTGATCTCGAAGTCATTGGCCATGCGGCAGGCTTCTTCTACCGGGCCGTCGATAAAGGCTTGCTCTTCTTCCGTCAGCTTAGGCTGCGGATAGTTGTGCAGCTTGTTCCAATCCGGTTGGCCGCGGAACAGATCGCCTTCCCACCAGGTGGTCCCGGCGTCGATGGCTTCTTTTTCCGTGGTGGACATTGGCGGCATCACTTTGCGGAAAGCGCGCAGTGCAGGGGCAGAAAGCAGCGAGCGGCGCAGCGAAACGATGTTCAGCGGCAGCAGCACGATTGCCAGCGGTACCAGCATCCAGTAGGTCCAGAGGCCGATAGCGCCCATGGCCGCAGTAAAGGCCAACAGCAGCAGACTGCTGAGAGCCAGGTTCACTCGGTGATAAAACACCACACCAATGAGCGCGAGTAGAACAACGATACTAAGAACCATCATAAGAAGCTCCGAAGTAGTAAGAGGTCTGACCTGTTGTGTATATCTAATGGTTTTAGTCCATACCCATTTTTTTATCAATGTATTTACACTTTAATTACAACTTAAGTCACAAACTGACAGCATCAATTGTCAAAAAATCGCCGGGTCGGTTCACACTAGCGCTGTTTGCTTCGCAACGCTTCTAGGTTTTTCTGCAATCCGTTACACTGCAAGACGAAAGATTGACGATGCCACCGCACAACTTGAGGCGATCTCTATGTACCACGATTTAATTCGCAGTGAACTGAATGAAGCGGCTGATACTCTGGCGAAATTCCTCAGCGATGACGCCAACATTGATACTATCCAACGCGCGGCAGTGCTGCTGGCGGACTCCTTTAAAGCCGGCGGGAAAGTGATTTCCTGCGGTAACGGTGGCTCGCATTGTGATGCGATGCACTTCGCAGAAGAGCTGACTGGCCGCTACCGTGAGAATCGCCCGGGCTATCCGGCCATCGCGATTTCTGACGTTAGCCACCTGTCCTGCGTCAGCAATGATTTTGGCTATGAATACGTGTTTTCCCGCTATGTGGAATCCGTAGGCCGCGAAGGCGACGTGCTGTTGGGGATCTCCACCTCCGGCAACTCTGGCAACATCATCAAAGCCATTGAAGCAGCCCGTGCCAAGGGGATGAAAGTGATCACCCTGACCGGCAAAGACGGTGGCAAAATGGCCGGTAGCGCCGACGTGGAAATCCGCGTACCGCACTTTGGCTACGCCGACCGTATCCAGGAAATCCATATCAAAGCGATCCACATCTTGATCCTGTTGATCGAAAAAGAGATGGTTAAGGCTTAATAGCGAGATCAGCATTAAATCTAGGGCGTGGCTTAAAGCTGCGCCCTTATACCAATGTCAGTAGTCCTCAAGGGGTGGCAATCGATGTGTGAACTGCTCGGGATGAGCGCCAACGTACCAACCGACATCTGCTTTAGCTTTACCGGGCTGGTACAGCGCGGTGGCCGAACCGGGCCACATAAAGATGGCTGGGGCATTACCTTCTATGAAGGCAACGGTTGTCGCACATTCAAGGATCCCCAACCCAGCTTTAATTCACCTATTGCCCGCCTGGTGCAGGAATACCCGATCAAGTCCTGTGCCGTGGTCTCCCACATCCGCCAGGCTAATCGCGGTGAAGTGGCGCTGGAAAATACCCATCCCTTTACCCGTGAGCTGTGGGGCCGCAACTGGACTTACGCTCACAATGGGCAACTGAAAGGCTATCGCCAACTGGCGACCGGCAACTTCCGCCCGGTAGGGCAGACCGACAGTGAATATGCCTTCTGCTGGCTGTTACACCAGCTGGCACTGAAATACCCACGCACTCCCAGCAACTGGCCAGCCGTATTTCGCTATATCGCGTTATTGGCCGACCGGCTCAGAGAGAAAGGGGTATTTAATATGCTGTTGTCAGATGGGCGCTTTGTGATGGCCTATTGCTCCACCAACCTTTACTGGATCACCCGGCGAGCACCGTTTGGCAAAGCCACCTTGCTCGATCAGGACGTAGAGATTGATTTTCAGCGGCAGACCACGCCGGATGACGTGGTCACGGTCATTGCGACTCAACCGCTGACGGGCAATGAAACCTGGCACAAGATTGCACCAGGCGAGTTTGCGTTATTTCACTACGGTGAGCGGCTGGCTGCGGGCGAACGGGTTGTTGCTGGTCTCAATCGTTGAGGCGTACTGCGTTGGCTGACCGCTGCCAATCACCGGCTGTGCCAACACATATTGGCCGTTGGCTACGCTAACCAGCGGCGGCTGACGGTTTTTGACGAAGTAGTCATAACCCGGTTTCAACTGACGCCAGAAGCTGATGTAGGTAGAAGAACGGTGGCGTTGCAGATTCTGTTCGGTCATGCGGAACGGATAAATGCTGATGTCCACCCGGCTTTGCCCATGGGCAAACGCCGCCTCAACGTAACGATAGATATCGTCCATATAGGTGTTGGTCATCGCGTAGCAACCAATCGATTTGCATTCCCCGTGGATCATCAGATAGGCACCGGAATATCCCTGCGCTTTATCGTAATCATTCGGGAAACCGATATTGATGGCGCGATAATATTTGCTGTCTGGTTTCAGATGGCGGGTGTCGACGCTATAAAAGCCTTCGGGGCTTTTAAAATCCCCTTCACGGCGCTTCGGACCAAGCCCTCCGGAGAAGTTACAGATAGGAAAGCTATTCACCAGACGGAATTCGTTACCCATCTTGGCGTACAACTCCAGCTTGCGTTCTTCTTTGAATATCTGGATATAGACCGGTGAACCTAATAACTGCTGTGCAACCAAAGGGGACTGGGGAGCCGGGGCTGGCTCACTGGCGCTGCACGCCGTGATCAGCGGCGTACAAAATAGCATCGCAAACAACAGCGCGATTTTGCTCATTCTTAATTTATCCTGCTTATATTTATTTGCTGGTGTAGAGAACGTAGCCAGCATGCCACTGACGATATGTCGTATTTAACCCCGTCAGATTACCAGCGTGTTGTTTTTTAGCAATATGCGAAGTGTATAAAAAAACTACAATCTTCGGTAAAAGTGAAATGAACCCACGTTTTTAACGAGTAGTGTCAAGGTATAACAGCTGTTTAATTGCATTTCCTCGACTCAGGTCACTAGATAGCACGGAAAAATTCCGTCGAAAATGTTAATATCTTACCCATGCTGCAGCGTTATTAATCGGTGATCAGTACGGGGATATTGTGTGAAATAGCAACAATTCCACCATCGTTGATAGCAATGTTTTAACATTTTGCAGTATTGGCTTAATCATTGACCTTGATGTCGGCGGTCAGTGTGAATATTTCAAGTTGGGCATGAGGTCATCGTGTTCATCCGGAGGGGGCTTGGGTCACCTCATCATCCTGCATGCTTTGTGCCTGCCTCTGGGTTGGTTGGGCGTGTAAAAATTCAAAACATCGTAAAAATCCTATGATCAAAATAAAAAAAGGGTTAGATCTGCCAATAGCTGGGGCCCCTTCGCAGGCGATCCAGGATGGCCCAGCGGTCACGCAAGTGGCGCTGCTCGGCCAGGAATATGTTGGTATGCGCCCCTCCATGTTGGTACAGGTTGGCGATCGTGTTAAAAAAGGCCAGGCGCTGTTTGAAGATAAGAAGATCCCTGGGGTTTTCTTCACGGCACCGGCCAGCGGGCAGATCGCCGCTATCAATCGCGGCGAACGCCGCATGCTGCAATCGGTGGTGATTGACATCGACAACGGCGGCGAAGAGCAGGTGGAACTGGCCTATTATCAGCAGGCCGATTTGCCGATGCTGGAGCGCCAACAGGTTGAAAGCGATCTGATCGCCAGTGGCCTGTGGACCGCACTGCGTACTCGCCCATTTAGCAGAACCCCCCGGCCTGGCACTTCACCGCGCGCTATTTTCGTCAGCGCTATCGATACTCAGCCGCTGGCAGCGGATCCGTTGGTGATCATCAACGAGCAATTGGCGGCATTCAATGCCGGGCTGACGGTATTGGCACGCCTGACAGACGGCAAGGTGCACGTCTGCCACGCAGCGGGTACTCGGCTGGATACGGCTGCCGGCGCGCAGATTGATTACAACGAGTTTGCTGGCCCGCACCCTGCGGGGTTGGTGGGCACGCATATTCACTTCCTGGAGCCGGTCAGCCTGAAGAAAACCGTTTGGCATATCGGTTATCAGGACGTGATCGCCATCGGCACCCTGTTTACTACCGGCAAGCTGGATACCCAGCGCGTGGTCGCCTTGGCGGGGCCACAGGTGGAACAGCCGGTGCTGCTGCGCACCCGTTTAGGGGCTAGCCTGGATCAACTGACGGCGGGCCGCCTGAAGGCCGGTGAGAACCGGGTGATTTCCGGCTCGGTGCTGAGCGGCTTCCATGCCAGCGGCCCGAGTGCCTGGCTTGGCCGTTTCCACAACCAGGTTTCGGTGTTGCTGGAAGGCCGGGAGAAAGAGCTGTTCGGCTGGATTGCTCCGGCATCGGACAAGTTCTCCATCACTCGTACCACGCTGGGCCATTTCCTCAAGCACAAGCTGTTCGCTTTCTCGACCACCACCAACGGCGGTGAGCGTTCGATGGTGCCGATCGGCAATTATGAGCGGGTGATGCCGCTGGATATTCTGCCGACGCATCTGCTGCGCGATCTGCTGGCGGGCGATACGGACGGTGCCCAGGCGCTGGGCTGTCTGGAGCTGGATGAAGAAGATCTGGCGTTGTGTACCTTCGTTTGCCCCGGCAAGTATGAATATGGCCCGGTGCTGCGCGAAGTGCTGACCAAGATTGAGCAGGAAGGATAACCGATGGGCCTGAAGAATTTTTTTGACAAGATTGAGCATCACTTCACGCCGGGCGGCAAGCTGGAAAAGTGGTACCCGCTGTTTGAAGCAACGGCTACGGTGTTCTACACCCCCGGCACGGTAACGCGCGGGGCTTCGCACGTACGTGATGCCATCGATCTGAAACGCATGATGATCCTGGTGTGGCTGGCGGTGTTCCCGGCCATGTTCTGGGGCATGTATAACGTGGGCCAGCAGACCATTCCTGCATTGCACCATCTGTACAGTGGCGATCAGCTGCAACAGGTGCTGGCGGGGGACTGGCATTACCGGTTGGCACAGATGCTTGGGGCAACGCTCGGCGCGGATGCGGGCTGGATCAGCAAGATGGTGCTCGGTGCGACCTACTTCGTGCCAATCTACGCCGTGGTATTCCTGGTGGGCGGCTTCTGGGAAGTGGTGTTTGCGATGGTACGCAAACATGAGATCAACGAAGGCTTCTTCGTCACCTCCATTCTGTTTGCCCTGATTGTGCCGCCAACCCTGCCGTTATGGCAGGCCGCGCTGGGCATCAGCTTTGGTGTGGTAGTCGCCAAGGAGATCTTCGGCGGCACCGGGCGTAACTTCCTCAACCCGGCTTTAGCGGGGCGTGCCTTCCTGTTCTTTGCCTATCCGGCGCAGATTTCTGGCGATCTGGTGTGGACCGCGGCAGACGGCTTTTCCGGTGCGACACCGTTGGCGCAATGGAGCGCTGGCGGAGCTCACAGCCTGACCAACGTCACCACCGGACAATCCATCAGTTGGATGGACGCCTTTATCGGTAACATCCCTGGTTCGATCGGGGAAGTCTCAACCCTGATGATCCTGATCGGCGGGGCGATTATCCTGTTTGGCCGTGTCGCTTCCTGGCGCATCGTGGCTGGCGTGATGATTGGCATGATCGCCACGGCGTATCTGTTCAATGCCATTGGCTCAACCACCAACCCGATGTTTGCCATGCCTTGGTACTGGCATCTGGTACTGGGCGGTTTTGCCTTCGGTATGGTGTTTATGGCTACCGACCCGGTTTCCGCCTCGTTTACCAACAAAGGGAAGTGGTGGTACGGCATCCTGATCGGCGTGATGTGCGTGCTGATACGGGTGGTCAACCCGGCCTATCCGGAAGGCATGATGCTGGCGATCCTGTTCGCCAACCTGTTCGCACCGCTGTTCGATTACCTGGTGGTGCAGGCTAACATCAAGCGGAGAAAAGCACGTGGCGAATGAATCTAAAAATGACAGCATTGGCAAAACGCTGCTGGTAGTGCTGCTGCTGTGTCTGGTGTGTTCTGTGGTGGTCGCGGGTTCCGCCGTTGGGTTGCAATCCAGACAGCAGGAACAGCGGTTGCTGGATAAGCAGCGCAATATCCTGGACGTAGCCGGTTTACTGCAACCGGGGATGACTGGCGAACAGGTAAAAGCCACCTTTAGCAAGCGCATCGAACCGCGTTTGCTGGATCTGGACAGCGGAGAGTTTGTGCCTGGCGATGCGGGCACCTTCGATCTGGCCGCCGCGCTACGCAGCGATGCCAAGAGCCGGGCGTTGACCGCCGAGCAGGATCTGGCCGGTATCCGCCGCCGTAGCAATCAGGCGGAAATCTACCTGGTGCGCGACGAAAGCGGAGCGGTGGACAAGATTGTGTTGCCGGTTTACGGCACTGGCCTATGGTCGATGATGTACGCCTTTGTCGCGCTGGATGCTGATGGCAATACGGTGCGCGGGCTGAGTTTCTATCAGCATGGTGAAACCCCGGGGCTGGGCGGCGAGATCCAGAACGCCAACTGGCGTGCACAGTGGATTGGCAAGCAGCTGTTTGATGACAACGGCAACCCGGCAATCCGCATTGTGAAGGGCGGAGCGCGGCAAGGGGATATCCACGGTGTGGATGGCCTGTCCGGCGCGACGCTGACCGCTAACGGCGTACAGCATACGTTTGATTTCTGGTTGGGCGAGCACGGCTTTGGCCCATTCCTGCGGAAAGTTCGTGAAGGAGCGCTGAAAAATGGCTGATTCCAAAGAGGTTAAACGGGTCCTGCTGGGGCCGCTGTTTGACAATAACCCGATCGCGCTGCAGGTGCTTGGCGTCTGTTCGGCGCTGGCGGTGACCACCAAGCTGGAAACGGCGGTGGTGATGACGATTGCGGTCACCCTGGTCACCGCGTTTTCCAGCTTCTTTATTTCGCTGATCCGCCACCATATCCCCAACAGCGTGCGCATCATCGTGCAGATGACGATCATCGCCTCGCTGGTGATCGTGGTCGATCAGTTGCTGCGTGCCTATGCGTTTGAAATCTCCAAACAGCTTTCGGTGTTCGTCGGGCTGATCATCACCAACTGTATCGTGATGGGCCGCGCCGAGGCGTACGCCATGAAGTCGCCACCGATTGAGAGCTTTATGGACGGTATCGGCAACGGGCTGGGCTACGGCGTGATCCTGATCCTGGTGGGCTTCCTGCGTGAGCTGGTGGGCTCGGGCAAGCTGTTTGGCATTACGGTGCTGGAAACGGTGCAGAACGGCGGCTGGTATCAGCCCAACGGCCTGTTCCTGCTGGCGCCGAGTGCGTTCTTTATCATCGGGCTGCTGATTTGGGGACTGCGTTCCCTCAAGCCAGCGCAGATAGAAAAGGAGTAACCGCCGATGGCTCACTATATCAGCCTGTTTGTGCGTGCGGTGTTCGTTGAGAACATGGCGCTGGCGTTCTTCCTGGGGATGTGTACCTTCCTGGCGGTGTCGAAGAAGGTCTCCACCTCGTTTGGCTTGGGGATTGCCGTGACGCTGGTCCTTGGCATCTCGGTACCCGTCAACAACCTGGTTTATAACCTGATCCTGCGTGATGGGGCGCTGGTGGAAGGCGTCGATCTGAGCTTCCTCAACTTCATTACCTTTATCGGCGTGATTGCGGCGCTGGTGCAGATCCTGGAGATGATCCTCGATCGCTTCTTCCCGGCGCTCTACAACGCCTTGGGGATCTTCCTGCCGTTGATCACGGTGAACTGTGCCATTTTCGGCGGCGTGTCGTTCATGGTCCAGCGTGATTACAACTTTATGGAATCCGTGGTGTACGGCTTTGGCTCCGGCACTGGCTGGATGTTGGCGATTGTTGCCATGGCGGGGATCCGTGAAAAACTGAAGTATGCCGATGTGCCAGCCGGGTTGCGTGGCCTGGGCATTACCTTTATTACCACCGGATTGATGGCATTGGGCTTTATGTCGTTCTCCGGCGTCCAGTTGTAAAGGCAGGAAGCATTTATGGAAATTATTTTAGGCGTGGTGATGTTTACCTGCATCGTGATGGTGCTGGCGTTACTGATCCTGTTTGCCAAATCCAAGTTGGTGAACACCGGTGACATTGCCGTTGAGGTTAACGGCGATCAAGACAAGAGTTTTACCGCCCCAGCGGGGTACAAGCTGCTGAACATGCTGTCCAGCCAGGGGATTTTTGTTTCCTCGGCCTGTGGCGGCGGCGGCTCCTGCGGCCAGTGCCGGGTGGTGATCAAAGAGGGCGGCGGCGATATTCTGCCAACCGAACTTTCCCATATCAGCAAGCGTGAAGCCAAAGAGGGCTGCCGCCTGGCGTGCCAGGTTAACGTGAAGCAGAACCTGAAAATCGAGCTGCCGGAAGAGATCTTCGGCGTGAAGAAATGGGACTGCGAGGTGATCTCCAACGATAACAAAGCCACCTTTATCAAAGAGCTGAAACTGCGCATTCCGGATGGGGAAGATGTACCTTTCCGCGCTGGCGGCTTTATCCAGATCGAAGCGCCCGAGCATGAAGTCAGCTATGCCGATTTCGACGTGCCGCAGGAATACCGTGGCGACTGGGATAAATTCAATCTGTTCCGTTACCGTTCGGTAGTCAAAGAGCCGACGGTGCGCGCCTATTCAATGGCCAACTATCCCGATGAGAAAGGCATCATCATGCTCAACGTGCGTATCGCTACGCCACCGCCGAGCAACCCGGACGTGCCGCCGGGCATTATGTCTTCCTATATCTGGTCGCTGAAGGCGGGGGATAAAGTGACCATCTCCGGGCCGTTTGGCGAGTTCTTTGCCAAAGACACCGACGCCGAGATGGTCTTTATCGGCGGCGGGGCCGGTATGGCGCCGATGCGTTCACACATCTTCGATCAGTTGAAGCGCCTGAAGTCGAAGCGCAAGATCACCTTCTGGTACGGTGCGCGTTCCTTGCGTGAGATGTTCTATGAGGACGACTTCAACCACCTGCAAGAAGAGAATGAAAACTTCACCTGGCATGTGGCGCTCTCCGATCCACAGCCAGAGGATAACTGGACGGGCTACACCGGCTTTATTCATAATGTCCTGCTGGAAAATTATCTGCGTAACCATCCAGCGCCGGAAGATTGTGAATTCTATATGTGTGGGCCGCCGATGATGAACGCGGCGGTGATCAAGATGCTGAAGGACTTGGGCGTGGAAGATGAAAACATCATGCTCGATGACTTTGGTGGTTAAATGCGAGCTGTAGGCGGCGATGGAATGAAGGCTTGGATGATGGTGGTTGCCCTGGCCACCGCAGTATTGCTGACCGGTTGTAAACCGCAGCAGGAAAACCTGCGTGGCAAAACCATGGGGACGTCGTACTCGATCAGTTATCTCCCTGGGGACGGAACGCCCCCGGTGGCAACGCTGCAAGCGGAGATCGACAAACGGCTGGTGCAGGTTAACGATCAGATGTCGACCTATCAACCTGATTCCGAGCTGAGCCGCTTTAACGCCAGCCGGGAAGTAGACAAGCCTTTCCCGGTTTCTGCTGCCACCACGGAAGTGGTGCTGGAAGCGCTGCGCATCAACCGTGTGACCGACGGCGCGCTGGACGTGACAGTCGGGCCGCTGGTGAACCTGTGGGGTTTTGGCCCGGAAGGGCGGTCGGATAAAGTGCCGAGCGCCACCGAGTTGGAACAGCGCCGCAACTGGACGGGGATCGACAAGCTGGCGGTGGAAGGTAATGCGCTGGTCAAGCGCATTCCTGAACTGTATGTCGACCTCTCTTCCATTGCCAAAGGCTACGGCGTTGATGTGATTGCCCAGTACCTGCAATCGCAGCACGTCAAAAACTACATGGTTGATATTGGCGGGGAAGTCCGTACCCGTGGCCATAACGGCGAGAAGAAGCCTTGGCGCATTGCTATCGAACGGCCAACCGCCGGGGGGGAGCAGCAGGCGCAACTGGTGATCGAACCGGGTGAGATGGCGATGGCGACCTCCGGGGATTACCGAAACTACTTCGAGCAGGACGGAGTGCGCTATTCTCATACTATCGACCCGCTCACCGGTAAACCGATCCGCCACAACTTAGTGTCGATCACGGTGATCAGCCCGCTGTGTATGACGGCGGACGGGCTTTCTACCGGGTTAAACGTGATGGGGCCGGAGCGGGGTATGGCACTGGCCAACCTGCTGGGGATCCCGGTGTTTATGATCGTGAAAACCGCCAAGGGGTTTGAGGAGCGCTATTCCGACGCGTTCAAACCCTATCTGAAGAAAGGGTAGACGTTATGTTGACGATGTTCGCTGCATCCTTTGTGCTGTTTCTGCTGGTAGTTGGCGGAATGTCGTTGGGCTATGTGTTCAAGCGCAAAACCTTGCAGGGCAGCTGTGGCGGCATTACCGCGCTGGGGGTGGAGAAGGTCTGCGACTGCCCGGAGCCTTGCGATGCGCGCAAAAAGCGTATGGCGAAGGAAGCGCAACGCCGCGAGATGCTGGAAAAACACCGAATTCTCTAGCCACACTGGTTTTCCATGTAGGGGCGCTGCACAGCCCCTCACCCCAACCCTCTCCCAATGTACATACCGAGTACCTCATGAACACTTGTTTGGGGGGAGGGGGGCTAGTGCGGAGTTGCGGTCAGGTGCGGGAGCTAATTTGTGGCACGTTCAGTCCCCTCTCCCAATGTACATACCGAGTACCTCATGAACACTTGTTTGGGGAGAGGGGGCTAGTGCGGAGTTGCGGTCAGGTGCGGGAGCTAATTTGTGGCACGTTCGGTCCCCTCTCCCAATGTGCATACCGAGTACCTCATGAACACTTGTTTGGGGAGAGGGTGGCTAGTCCGGAGTTGCGGTCAGGTGCCGGAACTAATTTGTGGCACGTTCAGTCCCCTCTCCCTGTGGGAGAGGGTTAGGGTGAGGGGCGTCACTAGTCTACACTCTCCATATTGAGCTTTTAATAATTGACTGTATACTTATACAGTGTTATTGGAGGCGCGATGCGTAAAATCATTCATGTCGATATGGACTGCTTCTTCGCAGCGGTAGAAATGCGCGACAACCCCAGCCTGCGCGATATCCCGCTGGCTATCGGTGCCAGCGCCGATCGGCGTGGTGTGATCAGCACCGCCAACTACCCGGCGCGCCGTTATGGCGTGCATAGCGCTATGCCCACCGCCACGGCGCTCAAGCTGTGCCCGCACTTGACGCTATTACCGGGCCGCATGGCGGCCTATAAAGAAGCCTCGCTGCATATCCGTGAAATCTTTGCCCGCTATACCCCGCTGATAGAACCGCTCTCTCTGGATGAAGCCTATCTGGACGTGACCAACAGCACCCAATGCAACGGCTCCGCCACCCTGATTGCCCAACAGATCCGCCAGGAAATTGCTGCTGAATTGAACCTGACCGCCTCGGCAGGCATTGCCCCGATCAAATTCCTCGCCAAGATAGCCTCCGAGTTGAACAAGCCAAACGGCCAATATGTCATCACACCGGCGCAGGTACCCGCTTTCTTGCAGCAGCTGCCGCTAAGTAAAATCCCCGGCGTGGGCAAGGTCACCGCCAAACGGTTGGAAGAGGTGGGGCTAATCACCTGCGCCGATGTGCAGAACTATAATCTGGCCGATTTGTTAAAGCGCTTCGGCAAGTTTGGCCGGGTGCTGTGGGAACGCTGCCAGGGTATCGATGAGCGTGAGGTGTCTCCCGATCGTTTACGCAAATCGGTAGGGGTTGAGCGAACGTTGGTGGCCGATATTCATGAGTGGGAAGATTGCGAGGCGTTGATCGTTGAAAAGCTCTACCCCGAGCTGGAAATGCGGCTGCGCAAGGTCAAACCAGATCTGCATATCGCCCGCCAGGGAGTGAAGCTGAAGTTCCAGGATTTCCAGCAAACCACCCAGGAGCACGTTTGGCCGGTGCTCAATATTGAGGATTTGCTTAACGTGGCCCGCCAGGCATGGCAGGAGCGGCGGGAAGGGCGAGGTGTGCGCCTGGTTGGCCTACACGTAACGCTGCTCGATCCTCAGTTGGAGCGGCAGTTGGTACTGACGTGGTGAGGTAAAAAACGAGTATGTTTAAAGCACTAGCCTAGGTACAATCAACGCTTATTTTTTTGGGTTATATCCTTACAGGGAAGCAGGAACAATGGAAAAGAATCACCAGGCGTCCGCAACAAAATGGACGTGGGCCGATTTACACAGTAGCTATCGATTTTGGGGGCTGGTTTTTTATTTTGTTTTTATTGCTTCGAGTCAATATATCTTGAGCATATATTCGGCGCTTTATATGAAGCAAAGTTCAGGTTTGTCCTATTCAACGATTGGCGTCGCATTTTCATTCCAACAGGCCGGTTTTTTATTTGGTGTGATTCTGGCCTGGATAGCCAGCCGGATGAAAAGCTACTATTTACTGTACCTGTTTAGTGCCTTCTATTTACTGGGTATAGCATTATTCTGTTTCAATGTGGAAAACGTTGTTGCGCTGATGGCCGGAGAGATGCTGATAGGGCTGGGGATAGGGGCTATCATACTGATCATCCCTGCATTTATTGCTGGTGCAGTCGGCAGTACAGAAACTTATGTCTTGGCATTTGGGTTGATGGCAACATTGAAGTTGTTGAATAATTTATCCATTGCGCCTCTGGCAGGATGGGTTTTTGATATGGATCTGTTGCTTGGCAATCCAACATACTTTTTTGCAGTATTAGCGACACCGGCGATTATTGGCACATTGTTGTTGATGCCGATGAAACCACAGTTATTTAATGTGGCGCCACCGGTACGGCAGGCTGCTCCTCTTGCGCCGACATACCGCGAACCTGGAATTACCTTCCTGCTGTATTTTGTGCCGTTTTACAATATTTATTGGTTGGTAAAAATACATGCGGAAATCAGAAACTATAGCCAATCTGCGACACTACTAACCCCTAGAGGGGCTGGGTGGTCGGCTTTTGTTGTGCCTATTGTCACGCCAGCAATTTTCTCCACGCTAAACGATACTCTTCGGGCGATAATTGAAAGCCATGGGCAACAAGCAAGGTATAAGACCTGGCTGATAATCCTGTTTGCTTTCCTGCTGCCACCGGTTAGCGCAGCGCTGATACAGTCGCAGATGAATGAAATTAGCGGCAATCTGGCTAACAAGGAAACGCAATCCTGACAGGTAGGGCCGATAGTTTTTTCAACTGAGTTATTGGGCCCAGCGTTAAACTGGGCCCAATATCTTATCCGCGCTCAGGAATCGCTTTCAGCAAGGCGGTCAGCAGCGTCCAGTATTGGCCAACGCTGGCGATATGCACCTGCTCATCCGGCGAGTGCGGCCCGGTGATGGTCGGCCCAATCGACACCATATCCATCTGTGGGTAAGGCTTCTTGAACAAACCACACTCCAGCCCGGCGTGGATCACCATGATGTTTGGCGTCTTGTTGAACAGCTTCTGGTAGGTTTCGCGTACCAGTTGCATCACCGGAGATTTGGCATCTGGCTGCCAGCCCGGATAGCCGCCTTTCGGGGCCACTTTGGCGTTGGCCAGTTGGCCCAAGGCGGTCAGCATATCCACCACATAGTCTTTACCGCTGTCGATCAGGGAGCGGATCAGGCAAATGATTTCGGCTTCATGCTCGCTGGTGGTCACCACGCCAACGTTCAGCGAAGTTTCTACCACGCCTTTCACTTCGTCGCTCATGCGGATCACGCCGTTAGGGGTGCCGTTGAGCAGTGCCACCAAGCGGCTCTGACAGTCTGTGGTGAGTGCCTGCAAAGCGGTGGTGGCTGGCTCGAGCAGAACGGTAATATTCTTCTCTTTGGCAGACAGTTCGTTTTGCAGCGTAGCCAGGAATTGCTGGCTCAGGGCTTTCAGCGCATCCGCTTTGGCAGCCGGAACGGCTACTACGGCAGAGGCTTCACGTGGGATGGCATTACGCAGCGTACCGCCGTTCAGCTCCAGCAGACGCAGGTTCAGCTCAGGCGTATGGGCAAACAGGAAACGGGCCAGCAGCTTGTTGGCGTTGCCCAGACCGTGATGGATATCGGCACCGGAGTGGCCGCCTTTCAACCCTTTCAGGGTCAGCTTCAGCGTTTGGTAACCGGCTGGCAGTGCTTCACGTTGCAGCGGCAGGGTGGTGATGAAATCAATCCCCCCGGCGCAGCCCATGTAGATTTCGCCTTCTTCTTCGGAGTCGGTGTTGATCAGGATGTCGGCTTGTAACCAGTTTGGCTGCAGGCCAAAGGCACCGTCCATACCGGCTTCTTCCGTCATGGTCAGCAGGACTTCCAGTGGGCCATGCTCTACGCTGTCATCGGCCAGCACCGCCAGCGCAGACGCCATACCGATGCCGTTATCGGCACCCAGCGTGGTACCACGAGCCTTGATCCATTCGCCGTCGATATAAGGCTGGATCGGGTCTTTGGTGAAATCGTGAACCGTATCGTTGTTCTTCTGCGGCACCATATCCAGATGCGCTTGCAGCGCTACCGGCTTGCGGTTTTCCATGCCTTTGGTGGCAGGCTTGCGCAGCAGAATATTGCCGACCTGGTCGCGCTCGGCATGCAGGTTCTTTTCTTTGGCCCAGTCGAGGATGTGCTGCGCTAGCGCTTCTTCATGGTAAGAAGGGTGTGGGATTGAGCAAATCTTGGCAAAAATATCCCACAGCGGCTGTGGCGAAAGTTGAGACAATTCAGACACTATAAGTCTCCTGTGACAGCATTTTCAGCAAGGAGTGAATGCTGTGCGGTTAGGGTGAGTAGCTATCTGTGCTTCAGGCACGTGAGCCTGAGAATATCATTTTATTCGCGGCTGTGCGCGCCCCGTATAACGCTGTTTATCGGCTTGGACTCCCCGTTTTATGGGCGGTTGCGCAGATAAGCCAGGCGGCTCGACACAAAGATATTCACAGGAAAAACGCATCAACGCCTCGGTTCAACTGGTATTCGTGGCGCGCAGTCTCTATAATCTCGCGCAACCTTTTTTCCCCCTGAACTACTGAGTAAGCCACATCATTGCTGGCTGGGACACCATTCTATGAGCGAAAAATACGTTGTTACCTGGGATATGTTGCAAATGCAAGCGCGCAAACTGGCTCACCGCCTGCTGCCTGCCGATCAATGGAAAGGCATCATTGCCGTAAGCCGTGGCGGCCTGGTGCCTGCTTCACTGCTGGCACGTGAGTTGAGCATCCGTTATGTGGATACCGTCTGCATCTCCAGCTATGACCATGACAACCAACGCGAAATGAAGGTGCTCAAGCGCGCCGAGGGCGATGGTGAAGGCTTTATCGTAGTTGACGATTTAGTGGATACCGGCGGCACCGCCAAAGCGATCCGCGACATGTACCCGAAAGCCCATTTCGTGACCATCTTCGCCAAGCCTGCTGGCCGCCCGCTGGTTGACGATTACGTGGTTGATATCCCGCAGGACACCTGGATCGAGCAGCCTTGGGATATGGCGGTGACCTTCGTGCCACCAATCGGCGGCCGTTAATCAGCTTCTGCTTCAAACGCCCGGCAATACCGGGCGTTGTTGTTTATCCAGCGGTTTCGTCAAATTCGGTAAATTCCCCGCCTTCTACCTCCAGAGTTAGGTACACTAGCACCTAGATATCCCGGCTATTCAAGCCTTGATGTAAGTCTCAGGAGGCTGTTGTTACCATGGCACAGGCCAACCTTTCCGAAGTACTGTTCAAACCTTCATTTAAACATGTCGAAACCTCGACGTTAGTCACCCGTGCCCATCATGCGGTAGGTGCTGATATGCACTCCGCCTTGGAGGGGGACACCGACGGCAACTGGTATCGCATGCTCAACCATCTGCTGTGGACCTGGCGCGGCACCGATCCGTTGGAGATCAGCGAAGTGTTGGCGCGCATTGCGGCCTCTAACGCAGAGCATAGCGACGATCACCTGCTGGATACCGTGGTCGGTTACCGAAACGGCAACTGGATCTACGAATGGGTGCGCCAGGGGATGCTGTGGCAGCAGCGGGCATTAGAGCAACAAGATCCGCTGGTCGGCGGGCAGTATTGGCTCAATGCCGCCAATCTCTACAGCATTGCCGGTTATCCGCATCTGAAAGGGGATGAGCTGGCCGAACAGGCAGAGGTGCTCTCCAATCGCGCCTATGAAGAAGCCGCATTGCTGCTGCCGTACCAGCTAAAAGAGCTGGAGTTCGCCATTGAGGGCGGCAGTTCCATCACCGGCTTCCTGCATATGCCAGATAACGGCCAGGCGCCGTATCCAACGGTACTGATGTGCGGTAGCCTGGATACCTTGCAGACCGATTACCACCGCCTGTTCCGTGATTATCTGGCGCCGCACGGCATTGCGATGCTGACTATCGATATGCCGTCCATCGGTTCATCCTATAAGTGGAAGCTGACGCAAGACTCCAGCTTCCTGCATCAGCAGGTGTTGGCTCAACTGCCTTCCGTGCCTTGGGTTGACCATACGCGTGTCAGCGCCTTCGGCTTCCGCTTTGGTGCCAACGTGGCGGTACGCCTGGCCTATCTGGAGTCGCAGCGTTTGCGCGGTGTGGCCTGCGTTGGGCCGGTGGTGCATAGCCTGCTCTGTGAGTTGAAATGCCAGGACCACGTGCCGGATATGTATATGGACGTGCTGGCTAGCCGCATGGGTATGGCCAACGCTTCTGACAGCGTGCTGAAAACCGAGTTGAACCGTTATTCCCTGAAAACCCAGGGGCTGTTGGGCCGCCGCTGCCCAACGCCGATGCTGGCCGCCTATTGGGATGAGGATCCGCTTAGCCCCAAAGAAGAGTCGCAGCTGATCGCGTCTTCTTCGCTGAGCGGCAAACTGATCGCCATCCCGCGTACGCCGGTTTATCAGAGTTTCCATCAATCCTTACTGCAAATTTGTGATTGGCTAAGAGATAAAATGCGCTAACTAGTTGCTAATTTTTAACAGTTTGTTAAAAAGGGTGGACTACATTGTGGAGGTTGAAAAATGACGCTACCGAGTGGCCACCCTAAAAGCCGACTAATGAAACGCTTTGCCAGCCTGGGGCCGTACCTGCGCGAAGGGCAATGTGAGAACGACCGCTTTTTCTTTGACTGCCTGGCGGTCTGCGTCAACGTCAAGCCAGTACCGGAAAAACGCGAGTTCTGGGGCTGGTGGATCGAACTGCAGGCCGATAATTCCCGTTTCACCTATAGCTACCACTTTGGTCTGTTTGACAAGGAAGGGCGTTGGAACGAGGAAAAGATTAAAGACGCTGAAGTGAAAGAGAAGCTGGAAACCACGCTGCGCGTGTTCCATCGTCGCCTGGGTGAACTGCTTGCCACCATGGAGCTGAAGCTTGAACCCGCCGATGATTTCATTGAACAGCCGATAAAACTCTCCGCCTAAATCAATTCCCCCGCAAATTTACGCCGAAATCGCGTTGTGCCTGTTGGCATAACGCGTCTCTCCTGTTACAACGTCCTTTGCATTCCTTTTAACTCCAACGGCAGAACTATTATGAACGGCAGCCAGACATTGGTTGTGAAATTGGGTACCAGCGTGTTGACCGGCGGTTCGCTGCGTCTGAACCGTGCCCATATTGTCGAACTGGTGCGCCAATGCGCCCAGCAACATGCAGCGGGCCACCGCATTGTTATTGTTACTTCCGGGGCGATTGCTGCCGGGCGTGAACACCTGGGCTACCCCGAATTGCCCGCTACCATCGCTTCCAAGCAGTTGCTGGCGGCGGTGGGGCAAAGCCGGCTGATCCAGCTGTGGGAACAACTTTTCTCGATCTATGGCATTCATATCGGGCAGATGCTGCTGACACGTGCCGATCTGGAAGACCGCGAGCGCTTCCTCAACGCGCGTGACACCATGACCGCGCTGCTGGACAACCGCATTGTCCCGGTGATTAATGAGAACGACGCGGTTGCCACCGCAGAAATCAAAGTCGGCGACAACGATAACCTGTCTGCACTGGCTGCCATTTTGGCCGGGGCGGATAAACTGCTGCTGCTGACCGATCAGCAGGGCTTATATACCGCTGACCCGCGTAATAACCCGCAAGCCGAGTTGATCCGTGAAGTGCATGGCGTTGACGATGCGCTGAGAGCCATTGCGGGCGACAGCGTTTCCGGTTTGGGTACCGGCGGCATGGGTACCAAGCTACAGGCCGCCGATGTGGCCTGCCGTGCTGGCATTGATGTGATTATCGCTGCTGGCAGCAAGCCGGGCGTAGTGGCAGATGTGATTGAAGGCAACCCGGTGGGCACACGCTTCCATGCGCTGGAAACCCCATTGGAGAACCGCAAACGCTGGATCTTCGGTGCGCCGCCTGCGGGCGAGATCACCGTTGACGATGGGGCGGTAGAAGCCATGATGGCCCGTGGCAGTTCACTGCTGCCGAAGGGTATCCGCGATGTTAAAGGTGATTTCTCACGTGGTGAGGTGATCCGCATCCGCAATCTGGCGGGGCGCGATCTGGCTCATGGCGTCAGCCGTTATAACAGCGATGCCATGCGCATGATTGCCGGGCACCACTCGCAGCAAATCAGCGAGATCCTGGGCTATGAATATGGCCCGGTGGCCGTGCATCGCGACGATATGATCGTAAGTTAAGGAGTGAACATGCTCGAGCAGATGGGGAAAGCCGCCAAACAGGCTTCCTGGCAGTTGGCGGTACTGAGCACGGCGAAAAAGAACCAGGTGTTGGCGGTGATGGCCGACATGTTGGAAGCCCGCAGCGAGGAAATTCTACAGGCGAATGAGCAGGATATGGCGCAGGCGCGTGCCACCGGGATGACTGAAGCCCTGTTGGATCGTCTGTTGTTGACTCCAGCGCGTCTGGCGGCGATCGCCAACGATGTGCGCCAGGTCTGCCGCCTGAGCGATCCGGTTGGCCATGTGCTGGACGGCAATCTGCTGGACAGCGGCCTGAAGCTGGAGCGCCGTCGTGTGCCGCTCGGGGTGATTGGCGTGATCTATGAAGCGCGCCCCAACGTCACCATTGACGTCGCCAGCCTGTGCTTGAAAACCGGTAATGCGGTGATCTTGCGCGGCGGTAAAGAAACTCACCACACCAATCAGGCGACGGTGAAAGTGATCCAGCAGGCGCTGGAACAGTGCGGCCTGCCAGCGGCGGCGGTGCAGGCGATCGAAAGCCCGGATCGTGAACTGGTGAATGAACTGCTGCGAATGGATCGCTATGTAGACATGCTGATCCCACGCGGCGGTGCCGGGCTGCATAAGCTGTGCCGCGAGCAATCGACCATTCCGGTGATCACCGGCGGTATCGGCGTGTGCCATATCTATGTAGACGACAGCGTAGACTACGACAAGGCGCTGACGGTCATCGAAAACGCCAAGATACAGCGGCCAAGCGCCTGTAACTCGGTCGAAACCCTGCTGGTTAATCGGACTATCGCTAACAGTTTCCTGCCTGCGTTGAGCGCGCGTATGGCCGCCGTTGGGGTAACGTTGCACGCCAGCGATAACGCCATGTCGTTGTTGCAGGAAGGGCCAGCGAAGGTGGTTGCAGTGGCCACAGAAGATTACGATGACGAATGGCTATCGTTGGATTTGAACGTGACGCTGGTGGATGATATCGATCAGGCCATCGATCATATTCGCACCCACGGCACCAGCCATTCCGATGCCATTTTGACGCGCTCGCTGAGCAACGCCGAGTATTTTGTCCGTGCGGTGGATTCTTCTGCGGTATACGTCAACGCCAGCACCCGCTTTACCGACGGCGGCCAGTTTGGTTTGGGCGCAGAAGTTGCGGTCAGTACCCAGAAACTGCACGCCCGCGGCCCGATGGGGCTGGATGCGCTGACCACCTATAAGTGGATTGGCTACGGCGACGATTTGGTGCGCAGCTAGGTTCAGGTTTAAATGATGCTAAAGGGCGCAGTGTGTAGATACTGCGCCCTTATTGTTTCTGGCTATTGGCTCACTCGCAGCTTTTGATCATCGAGCCATCAACGCAAAAACTCCCCAGCCAAGGTATTCACGCGTGTACGCCACGTGGCGTTTAGGCGCGCTCGTCAACTGCGTCCGAACTTCCTCTGCGAGCTCATCATCGGGGTTTGCCTCCAACCATCGGCGCATCGTCAGCCACATGGCCGCTACGTACCTGTCCCAACCTTCCTGATCTGCCAACACCATTTCTACGACGTCGTAACCGAGCGTGTCAAAAGAGGTGACAAGCTCTGCCAGGGGGAGAAAGTCGGCAAGGGCAGTAGCGCCACACTCTTTGGCGATCTCTTCCGTCGGTGGCAACAGACGCCAATAAGGTTCACCGATAAGGATGATCCCGCCAGGCTTGAGGCTTTTACTCAGCAGTTCGATAGTCCCGGCGACACCTCCGGCTATCCAGGTAGCACCGACGCAGGCCGCTACTTCACATTTTTGATCGGCTACGTAACCGGCAGCGTCGTTATGGATAAACTCAACGCGTTCGGCTACACCGAGCTCCTCTGCTCGCAGCCTGGCTTGTGCACTGAATAACGGGCTCATGTCGATACCCGTACCGGTGATGTTGTAATCGCGTGCCCAGGGGCAGAGCATCTCCCCCGAACCGCTGCCGAGGTCGAGCACTCGCGTACCTGGTTCCATACGTAACACCGCGCCGAGAGTCGCGTACTTCTCGGGTGTGAACGGATTATGGATGCGGTGAGCACTTTCGCTGATAGTGAAAATACGTGGGATATCCATGACACTCTCCTTAGCGGTTGTCCAACTGGGCGCGAACATTGTTCAGCCCGCTGGTATTGATGCGATATGGCTGACCATTGACGGACTTGATCAGCTTTTTGGTTTTGAGTTTTTTGAATACGGCTAGCGTGCAGTCGCTGAGCAACAGCCCTTCGCGGCTGTAACATTCAACGGAAGTGACGCGGCCGGAGGCATCTCGGACGTGCGCAATACGTCCACCTTTGGCGAGAACGTGTAAGGTACGTTGTTCCTGACGGGATAAATTCATGCTGAAAAACCTGTTAATCATCATGTGCAAAACGTGCAAACACCCAGCGGTGTCCGCATTCGATTTCGGCGCATTGATAATCAGTCCGGCCTGGAAAGGTCGGGCAGCTGATTATCGGATGATTACATTCTCCAGCATCAAAGCCTCGGTATGAGTTGAAAGGGTTTTACGGCGGGAATAGTAACACACATTATATGTATGGGAATAAGCTGGCACTGAAAAGTGTGATCCTTGATACATCATCGTTAATGTTGTCGCGCGGGCAGTGAAGGCGATCCAGCATACTGAATCGCATAGACTCGAACGATTAGCTTAGGTCATGCAAGGCTTTATCCACCGGTGGAGTCAGCGTGATATTCAGGAAATCCACCGATAACCCACGACGTTCAGGCGTGCAGCACATCACACCGATTTTCGCTGCGCCTTGCGGAAAGTAACATAAGCGTAGCAGCGGCCAGTGATGACCCTCCATTGAGTACTGTAATCGCAGGCTGTTGCCTTTGCGGGTCAAGCGAAGCCAGAACTCACGTGGATCCCCCGCAAAGGTGCCGGTTGCCCAGTCTGAGTTCTCCAGCGTCAGCACACTGCCTATTGCGGGGGCACCGTCGTTAAACTCAATACCGGCTTTAAGCCAGTGCTGGTCATCGGTCATGAACATGATCCCGGCCTGGTCATACAGCGTGGTGAAGTCCGCGCAGACCTTTACCTGAAAAGTGAAATCTTCACTGACGTCGGTGGCGAAGATGTGCCCTGAAAAACGCTCAAACCCGTACCAGGTTTTTTGCCAGAAGTCGGTTTTGTCATTTGTGACAACGCTTAACTTACCGTGATCGCACTGCCATTGTTCAGGTTCATTAATCCAGTAAAAGGAATCAAGCATCAGGCCTCCCAGGGGCAAAAAATACACGTTTGTCTACCGGAAATCAGTTTACGCCTTTGTCGATACAATGACTTCCCCAAAGCCCATCGTCTTTCTACGAGATGATGCGCCAGATCAGCGTCATAAATTGGACTATCGCTATCCATTCATCCGGCCGCGTTGTTACGATCAATGATCAAGATAGAGATAGTGCATCCAGCTTGTCATGCGCAGCAGCACCTTACGCATTACGGAAACATGGGTAAAGTGGTCGGAATACACCGCCACCTGGGCAAATATCCCATCTGGCAAAGCATCAACATCCGCATTCGGCTCTAACTCAATCACCGCCAGCACGCCATCGGAGCCGGGGCCCCATTCCCACTCGAAACGCAACAAAACCCAGGGGGCTTATGCCGCCTGTAAGTGTGTTAAAAATACCTCATTGGGGGAGCGATAGCCCAGAGATTTTCTCCCTCGTGTGTTGAGTATGTGTTCG
>NZ_JBLJAJ010000026.1:0-82419 GCF_047530005.1 Serratia sp. N21D137 | reverse complement strand
GGGTAAATCAGGCGTGTGGCATTAATGCCAAACCCGGCGGACCAGCCTGCCAACGGCGTACCCAGCAGGGCCACTAGCAGCGAAAACAGGGAGATAAAGCGCGTCATATTGCGGATCCTGAAAAGGCGGGCCATCGGCCCGCTGGAACACATCAGTTGTAGGCAAAGCTGAACAGGATCGGCGCGCTAACCATACCGATATCTGGCGTGAGAGACGTAGAGGCTAAACCAGCCTGCAGGCTCAGGGATTTCGTGTTGAAATCGGCTGCTTCCGGAGTCTCACCTGCTTTGGCTACCAATAATTTCTGGCCGGCGCTAATGTAGGTGGTTGGTGAGGTCACTTCACTTAACATAACGCCGGTATTGGTGCCGGTGCTGTTAAAGATGTTCTGGTTGCCCCCTAGTGTCTGGCCGGTGACGATCAGGCTTGCTGTATCACCTGCTGCTGCCGGGGTTTCACAGTTGTTCAGACCCACGGTGAAGGTTTTTATACTGCTGGCAATCGGGGTGGCTACTGCGGTGAAGGCGGACTTGGAATAGTTACCCAGGTCCAGGCTAGGGTTGGAGAGAGAAACGTCACAGGTCGCCGCTACAACGTTGGCGGTAATGGTCATCTGGGCGTTAGATGCGGCCTGAGCCACGCCAGATCCTGCCAACAGAGCCGCAATCACCGGAGCCAGAGTAAAAATAGACTTACGCATAATGAATTCCTTATTTACGTATTAAAAAGGTGAATACAATCATTTCGTAGCTGATTATTAGCCACGAGCCATCATTTATCTGAACAGTCCGAACAGACAAAGTATCTTCAATAAAATCATCACTCCTGATGCCGTCAATTTTTTTAGACGTGAGTAAGGCATCCTGATGCTATTTTCATGCGTTTTTATGCCAAGGCTCTGTGCCTAATGGATTGAGAGCGGTTGGCTATCCATCAAACATGAAAGACTTGTTAAGTTTTAGTGTGCGGCTGTCTTCCCATCACTGGAGACACAGTTTGACTGAGCTGGAAATGGAGGGCTTTCCTGATCCAATGATTTCCTAAATCGAAAGCTAGATATTTCATTTTTTATTAAGATTAATCTCGCGATTTATTGCCTATGTTCTTAAGATTTTTCCTACCCATCGATTTAGGCCGGAATTATTACGGCCAACCTTATTTTTGAAAAGTGTTTTTTGATAGGAAAAGCAATTTCGCAATAAATGCCTTGGCAGATGGTTTTTATGGTCAAATTGCGAGTTATTATCGTATGTATCATTATGTTTCCGATATGTTATATCGCAAATTTAATTTAGGCAGGTTTAAAACTCGTTATTGTAACGTTTATAAATACTTTACTCCGATGTGGTATTAAATACGCTCAGAAAGCCAAGCAGACGGGACCTGCATGCCGTTTGCCGTTTTGATCGGTGGGCTTTGGCCTGTAGCGCGGGCTGACGCATCACTAAAGCTCGTAAGAGAAAAGGTTTAACCTCATGAAATATAAAAAACATAATGCAGCCTGCGACAAGGTTCTGACGGCGCTGCAGGTGTTGAGCCGTGTTGATTGCCCTCTGGGCACATTGCCCCCGCAAGATAAATGGCCCAAGACCCGGGATATTGCCGACTACTGTGATACCAACATTTATGTGTCCCGCTACTACCTGATGAAACTGGTGAAGAAAAAGAAGGCGCATGTCTCATCGGTACCAGACCAAAAGAGCCTACGCTGGTGTATTGCAACACCTACCTGAGGTGGGGATTTATCCCAATGATGTATCACCTAATCAACGGTGTCATTTAAAAAAATCAGGCTGTTAAGGTGTCAATATGAACTCACGCATCGTTATTGCTCTGTGGGGCAAAAATTTCTATTTCTTACAAGGCATTCGCCACCTTTTTGAACGGTATTTTTATCTCCGGGGAGTATCTCCTCTATTTGTCCATGCAGATTGCAATGATATTATTCATCTGAAAGTTGCGGATCTGATTGTCAGGAGCAACGCCAGCTGGCGGGGAGATGGATATCAACGGTACCAAATCCTTATACGAAAAAATATAGAAGGGGTCACCTATCAACAGGGAGAAATCGGCCTGAATGATAAACCCGAGGCGGTGATGCAACTGCTGGATAGGCTGTTCGACGTGCAGCTCAATAATAATGCCACCTGCGTACCTGACTACGAAAAGATCACTCGGCGAGAGCGAGAGGTCTTGCAGGCGATAGCAGCAGGCTTATCGCCTACACAGATCGCCAGAAAGTTGCAGATCAGCACCAAGACCGTCAGCGCCCATAAGCAGGCATCCATGCGAAAATTGGGATTCCAGCGCAGTCACGATTTGTACCATTGGTTGTGGCAAGGCAGCCCGGATATATTGAGGAGCACGGTGGGAGATGGATGATGCTACCTAAGGGGAAAAGCACTAATGGTTGTTTTTTGTGGGGCGCAGGTGTGGATCTTCCTTTCCTCCATAATCCAGTGCGAGGCGCGCCGCACCCCGCACTCACTAAAGCTTAGTTCTCCACCAATTGCACCACTACCAGCCTGCCACCTTCTTCGGTGGAAAGTACGAACTGCACGCCATCGTTCAGCGCCAGCTTGTCACCGATCGCCACCGGGGTTTTATCCGGCAAGGAGAGCAGCCCACTGATGCCTTCATTCACCAGCCACCACTGATCGTTATGGAACACGAAATAGCCCACGCGTTTTTTCTGCGCGTCCGGCGTACGTTCGTTGGGGGCGATCAGGCGGTTAACGTGCCAGGCATAAATCGACTGGCCGCTCCACACCATCAGGCGATGATCGTCGGGCCGGAAGCTCCCGGCTTTACGCGAGGAGTAAAGGTTGAGGATCGGCAGTTTGCCCTTGTACGGCGTACCGCAATACGGGCAGGCCGGGCGGTTTTTACCGGAGAACACGTACCACTTCTGATCGCAGGCAGCGTTTTGACACGGCTGGATCAGATCGACCGTTTTTACCAACGCCGTTTCCCACTCATCGGCAGTTGGTCGCCTTGCAGGTTCGTGCAGGCCCTCAATAAACGCTCTTTCAAACAGCGGTGTCAGGTAGGGGCCCATAATGGTGTAGGGTACTTTCTGCGGATCGGCCCAAGGCAGCGAAGAAGGGCTGACCTGGTTGAGTTTGACCGCATTGCTGTGGTCTGTCGGGTGCTCAATAAACAGCGCTCTCTCGCCCATCGCCAGGGATTCGTCGCGCATCTCATCGTCCATGTCATGGATCTTGCCGCCGCGCAGTGGGTGGCGGAAGAACAGATACATGTAGATCAGGACGGATAACGCATGCCTGTCGGTGGCGATGCTTGGCAGTATGCGCTGCGGATCTTCTTTCGGCAGATGGCTGGTTTTCACCACTTCCGGAGCAATAAAGTCCGGCGTACCGACCACGTCTGGTGGATATTTGCCTGGCACCACCAGCCCGTCGACGTCAATGATGCAGGCGTGCCCCTGCTCGGGGTCGATCAGCACGTTTTTATAGCTCAGATCGCT
The DNA here is from genome assembly GCF_047530005.1 of Serratia sp. N21D137. Taxonomy (NCBI): domain Bacteria; kingdom Pseudomonadati; phylum Pseudomonadota; class Gammaproteobacteria; order Enterobacterales; family Yersiniaceae; genus Serratia; species Serratia sp. N21D137. The sequence goes on along the minus strand of NZ_JBLJAJ010000026.1, from coordinate 78,932 downwards.
ATGGCACAGGCCCGCGGCGTGCATACGCCGGACAGCTCTGGTCAGCAGCAGGCACACCTTCAGGTAATTCAGCGTGTTGCCGCGTTCGCGCGGATCCAGGAACTTGTTCTGGTTATTGGCGCTGGCGAACCATTTGCCTTCCTTCTCGCGGCCTTTAATCCCCAGGAAGTCATTATTCTTGGAACCGTACTTAAAGAAGAAGTGGCTCTGGTAGGTAGGCACCACTATGCCGATTTTGCCGTCGTGTTCTACTATGCTGGTGGGCCAACAAAACAGCCCTTGCCAGTAATCGCCACCGGCTTGCTCAAAGATGTTCTGCCGGTAGCGGCCAGTGATCATCTCGATGCGCTCTTTCGCCTGCTCGTTCTGCGGCTTTTTATAGAACGCCACTACGTATGACTTATCCGGCGAAAAGTAGACGTCCTTCATGGAGCCGGAGCCGATGATCTCATCGACATACTGGATGGTTTCGCCATCCCTGGTGGTACAGGTAACAATATTTGCCATTTTACTCACCCGCTATGTAGTTCAATCCATTCACCACGCCACGATTAGGGTCCGATCGTCGTGATTGCCCGGGGAGAAGAAGTTAAGCCATTCGGCCAGCCGCTCTGCGGGCTGTGAGGGATCGTTCAGGCAGGGTGTCAGCTCCGCGATCAGGTCATCCCACTTCTGGCTATTTTGCAGGCCATTATCCGTTTCAAACCGGGGATCGGAGACGCCGTCGGTCATCAGCACCAGATGAGAGACCTCGGTCCATTTACCGATGCTGATGCGCTTACTGAAGTTCGCATCGTTCACGGCGTCGGCATCCAGGAAGCGTGTTTGGCCCGCATACTCACCGCTGTCTGGCGTTCCCAGTATGCGCACTTTGCCCACCGGCCCGTAGGCCGCAATGGCACCGTCACCCAACCAGAATGAGGCGGCGAACAGCTCGGCCCCGGTACGGAAGGAAACGGTGACCAGCAGCGTGGTCGAATAGGATTTGGCGCTCTCTTCGGCCCGGATGGATTCATTGCTGATGTTGTTGACGGCCATGATCGCGGCCTGGCGGAACAGGCGATTAAATGCCTCCCAGACTATCCGCTGATCGTCGGTTCCCCAGTTTTCAACGCAGGTTTTGAGTTCCAGCCCTTTGTCGCTATTCAACAGGGTCGTCAGGTAGTCGCCCACGGTTTGAGTCGCGATGCGCGAGCCCTCGCGCGAGTTTTTAGCGCTACCGGCTCCGTCGGCTACCAGCAGGATGTTCCAACCGGTATCGCTATTGCTGGCGATATAAAAGTCATCATCCCGGAAGGTGCCCGCATGCTCGTGTGAACGCCCTCTGCGGCTGGCCGCCACGATGTTCACCCCAGGCCCCTGGATCTGCTGATGGGCGACATGCGGTTTGAAATAGCGCGAATCGGCAGGCGGCTCGAGGATTTTCCACAGGCTGCGTGGGTCTGGGTTAACGATAAAGGGCACCTGGGTTGAGCATTGCGGCGCAGTAGGGCAAGACCAGGTGACCGTGATGTCAAAGTCGCCGCTTTCGGTAGCGGTTCCAGCCAGTGAAGAGGTCGCCGGATCAAAGGTGATGCCGATATCTTTGGAGAACGCGACGGCCAGCACTTCTGCCGTAGAACCATCATCCAGCACGATATCTATTTCAGAGTGGAAAGGGACGCCGGTACGGGCATTGGCTACGTTGATTTTTGCCTGCGGCTGAATGTTCTGCGGCGTGCTAATCGGGATAGCGGTGCCGGACGGTATCTGGCCTGGCTTCAGGTTTTCTTTGGCGGGTTCTTCAGACAATGCGGCATCTCCTTGCACTTCCAGCGGATCAAACTGTGCTTTCTGCCAGTCGTCTGGTGTTGGCAGATCTGCGGTATCTGGCGAGGCAACAGGGTTGTCATCGTCCTTGGTGAGGACCACTTTTGGCTCGTCGGCCAAGGTATCGTCATTGGCAACCAACGGCGGAGCTTCTGTTTTCTCAAGCGTTGCGGGGGTCTTGGCCGTCACTTTCGTGATGAGGTTGGTCAGCAAGGTGCCGATCTCATCATCGGCTTGCAGGCTGGCAAGCTGGGCGTCATCCGTCGTTGCGCCCGTTTCAGCCAGGATCAGCATGAGTACGTTTTGGCGCAGTTTATCCACGTCTTGCATCAGCCTTTCCCTCGCGTCACGTCGAAATCAGAGTCGCCGCCGTTTTCCCTGAACGTCAGTCCCTTATCGCACCACGGGCAGATAACGTCATCGGGCCCGTTGACGCACAGCAGCTTGCCGCAGGTACACATCGCAAAGGCGCTGGCATTGCCGCAGTACGGGCAACCCGCTACGCCGTGCAGTTCGCTGGTATTGACCTGAATGGCAGACGCCGATTCATCGCTCCAGGCAAAATAATCCTCATCGATCGGGAAGCAGCCGTTGAGGTTAAAGCCGTTGATATTGAGCTTGAAATCCAGCGTGGAGAGGTTAATGGCCGGGCGTTCGTATTTCATCAGATAAGGGCGGCGTAACTTGCTGCAACGGCCCGTCAGGGTGACGCAGTTTTCGTCGTAGGCTCTGGCAATATCGTCTTTGGCCAGCCTCACAATGTGATCGGTGTGGGTGAGCAACGGAGGAGCATCTTCCCCCACGCTGCGGCTGTGGGCAGAGACAGACGCGGTGATCCACTTAATGAACTGGGCGAAATCCCCTTCCTGGCTGTCGGTGAACAGCAAGACGTTATCGGTCAACTGCCGCAGGATGTTCATATCCGCCGAAGGGCCAAGGCCGATGGCGATCAGGTTGACTTTATTGGCGTAGTTTTCTTTCCAGCGCCTGATTTCGGGGGCGGTATCGTCCGTTGGGCGGCCATCGGTGAGTAGGTACACCACCGGTTTCCAGTCGCCTTTGCGTTCCTGGGTGGTTTTTCTGACCTGTTGATCCAACTGATGGGTCAGTTCCCGCAATGCCGCGCCCAAGTTGGTGCCTCCGCCGATCGGCAGGCGAGGGGGATAAAATGACACCACCTCGACCAGCGGTACGATGGTTTTTGCCACTCCGGCGAAGGCGATCACCGATATCCAGGCGGTTTCAAGCGCGTGGGGGTCTTTTTTCAGGTCGCTGACGATCCTTTGCAGGCCATCATTCATTTTCTTCAGGCTTTCCCCGATCATGGACTCTGAGCAGTCCAAGACCAGGAAGATGGGCAGTCTTCTCATGGTTAAAAACCTCGTCAGGCGGATGCTTCTTGCAATGCGTGTCATGGGGCAATGAAAAAACAGGCAAAGCTCCGGGTAGAGGCTTTGCCTGTTGGCTACAGAACCAGCTGTATTTCCGGTGGTGGTGGCGGGAGGTTATCCTGCCCGGCGTTAACACCCGCACTGGAACTGCCTGACGCGACGCTGGCCGACACCCATTTGAAGAAGCCGGAAAAGGCCGTTGAATCCAGAGTTTCGAGGGCCACAACCTGAGAGGTCAGTTGCTTGAGGTGTTCATGCTTGGCCTTCGGCCCGACCGCACAGGCGATAATGGAGCCGAAGGAACGTTTTTTGACTTCTTTGATCGCCTCGCCATAGGCATAGCTGTCTGACGGGGTGCCATCGGTCATCAGGAATACCAGTGGCCGCCAATCGCCTTTCTGATCGCCATCGGAGCGGTGGATATCCCGATCGACACATTTGATCAGGCACTCAAGCGCGGCCCCGGTGAAGGTGCCACCCGCGCTGGGGACGACAATGTCGGAGAACTGGAACTCTTCCAATGAGGTTAGCGGGATAAACTCACGGGCTTCGTTATCAAAGGTGATGATGGAGATATGCACGCTTTCCAGCGCATACGGGTCCTGGCGCAGCGCGCTCATCATTGACTGAATGCCCACGTTAACGGCATGGATAGATTCCCCGCGCATCGACCCGGAGGTATCAATCAGCAGGTAAACGGGTAATCTTCTCATTGCAGGTAGTTCTTCAAGTGGGACACGAAGGAGTCGGACTCGGAAGATTCGCCAATGGCGTTCAGCTTCCAGCCGGTGCTTTCACGTACCAACTCGGCAAACAGCATGGAACGCTGGCCATCAAAGGCGGCCCCGCCCGAAAGATCGAAACGCGCCATTTCCACGTTTTTGGCATCCACCGCGCGGATAAAGGCGTTTTGCACCTTGCCGAAGTGCTGCTTCAGCTCCTGGCCGTTATAGATCTGCACGATGAAGACGATTTTTTCGTACTTGGGATCGAGGGAGTTCAACTGGGCGATAATCTGCTCGTCATCACCGTCACCCGCGCCGGTGCGGTTATCGCCGGTCAGCCAGATGTGGCCAGACTTATGGCGCTGGCTGTTGAAGAAAATGATGTCTCCGTTAACCAGCGAAGGCCGGCCGTTTTCCACATCGCCCAGGTCGGCGACTTTGCCTTGGGCATTACACAGGAAGGCGATAACGTCGAGATCATACTCCGGCTCTTTCTTGCCAAACAGACCACCCAGCAAACCTTTCTTCTCTTCATTGATATCCCAGCCGAGCCCAATGGTGACTGAGGAAAGGTCGTGTTCGTTTTTACGCAGGCTGACGCTTTGTCCTTTACGCAAACTGACTGACATAAAATCTCCTTGAAAATGTTTTATAGAACAACGTTAACTTCGGGTGGTGGTGGCGGTAAATCGTCCAGGCCAATAACTTCCTTTTTGCCTGACTCGACTTTCTGGCTGCCGACGGAGATGCTGGCCGACACCCATTTAAAGAAGGCTTTGATCGAGGTGGAGTCAGCCGTATCCAGTTGGAGGACGATCTCGGTGATTTCCTGCAGTACTTTGGTTTCGGCGCTGTGGCCAGCGGCACAGGCAACGACCACGCCGGTTCTGGCGGCTTTAAAGTCGCTGACGCCTTTGCGCCAGTCATCCGTGGGTGAGCCATCGGTCATGATGAACACCAGCGGGCGCCAATCGCCTTTGGTCTCGGCGGTGGTTTTCTGCACTTCGTTGCTGATGCTGGTGGCGACCAGTGAGAGTGCCTCACCCAGCGCGGTGGTGCCGCTGGCCACCAGTTCTGGCAGCTTGAAGCTCAGCAGATCGGTAAGGGGAACAGCCTGGCGTGCGGAAGAATCGAAGGTGATCACGGAAACATAGGCGGTTTCAAGGGCGTAGGGATCTTGTCGCAGAGTGGAGAGCAGCGTTTGCACCCCATTTTTGACCGCTTCAATGGGTTCGCCCGTCATGGAGCCCGAAGTATCAAGTAACAGATAGACCGGAAGTCTTCTCATCGTATTCCCTTATTGAGTGCCGAGTTTACATAATAAGTGTTCTGGTCGTTATCTCAACAGAAATACCCATGTTTGCAGGAGTAGATTTGTTGATTTTGCGATCGCTTTATCCCCTCACCCCTACCCTCTCCCACAGGGAGAGGGAGCCAGCGTGGAGTCGTGGTCGTGGGCGGGAATTGATCTGTAACAGGGCTGATAGAGAGGATGCCGTTGAGTTGTAGCACGGACCGTCCTCTTTTCCACAGGGAGAGGGAGCCAGCGCGGAGTTGTGGTCGGGGCGGGAATTGATCTGTAACAGGGCTGATAGAGAGGATGTCGTTGAGTTGTAGCACGGCCCGTCCTCTTTTCCACAGGGAGAGGGAGCCAGCGCGGAGTTGTGGTCGGGGCGGGAGTTCATCTGTAACAGGGCTGATAGAGTGGATGTCGTTGAGTTGTAGCACGGCCCGTCCTCTTTTCCACAGGGAGAGGGAGCTGTTCTGCGTTGTGGATTAGTCTGTGCTGTTTCTGGAAGTGGGGAGCCTCAGTGAACTCGATCGTCCCCTTGCCCAAGGTGCGTTACCGAGCTTTCAGATCTACTCGATCAGTCCCCTCTCCCTGTGGGAGAGGGTTAGGGTGAGGGGAAGGTATTACGGTTTTTGCTTGCTGGCCTGAATGCTGCGCACCAGGTCGTCGATACAGCGCTCAACAATCATATCCACCGCTTCGCTGCGGGTCGTTTCCGTCACTCTGGATAAGCGATCGATTTTGCGTAGCACCGACATTTTTAATGACAGCGACACGGCTTTCTTCTTCTCTTTATCCAGATAGACACGGCTGACGACTTCACCGGTTTTCAGCTCAGAATTGGCCGCTAACGCATCCTGCATACGGCGAAAGTTCTTCTTGTCCAGATGCCCAGGCTGCGTCAACTGATAGGAATGGGTGGCCTTGCGGTATTTGATCTCCGCCTCGTAGGACTCTCTCAATTCCTTAAGCACGCGTGTCAGGGTTGGCCCCGAGCAGTCTAACTCGGTGATGATCTTGTCAGCGGATACGGGTTTACCCGCACTGAGTAAAATGGCCAGCTTATAGATCCGTGCCTGTCGCGTATTGAGTTGCATGATTAATGACTGCCTGCGTTGATGCTAAACCGGTGGCTTTCCTGAGATGACTCGTTGGCAATTCCATATACCTGAGCACGCGCCAGGATCTCTGACGCCCAGCGGCGATGGGTTGCGGGTTCGCACATGGTTCCCTGCGATTTAAACACCGCCTGTGAGGAGTTGAGGATCCGCAGCGCATCGGTATGATCGTTTGCCTGCACCATCAACGCCTTTTCGATCTTGCCGATCTGATTCGGGTGGATCGCCGTCTTGCCAACCAGGCCATGGGCGATATCGAGCGCCAATTCTCGATCCATAATCTGATGATCGTCAATATGCTCACAAACCGGTGCCGTCAGGGCGAAATCACGTGGGGAAAATACGGCAACCAGCATTTTTATCACATAGCCCATCGGGCCGTCGTACAGCGTCAGGTTCCGCGGCCTTCTGAGCGCCACCACGTTCATCAGATCGTTGCCACCGATACGCAGGGCGATGATGCGCCGATAGCACGGGTGGTGATGCAGGGTGTTGGCTAACTCACGCATTTGCACTACATCAAACACTTCTTCTGTCTCGAGCGTGGGCATCATGCACAGGTGCGAGTCCTGCATCATGTTCCACCAGTAAGGCAGCGAAGCCAGCGTGAATTTGGGCAGTACCAAGCCGTCCACCGCGCTGAAATCCATGCTCGCCAGCAGCTGTTTACCCATTTCTTTATGACGTGGCCGCACGAACACCAGTGGCCAGTGGTCATTGCCCTCCGCTGCCTTGGCTTGGGCCAACGTCTGGGTGAGTTCGCGCAGGTTGTCCAGCGCCTGGGGAAGATCTTCGTCGCTGACCGCGTCTTCCAGGCAGACGATCAGAGAGCGTAAACCGGCGATCTTGTTATTGAGGATCGTCTCGGCGATATCCGTTCTGGTGGCGGGCATATAGAGTGAAGCACCCAGCCGCCAAGGGGAAAGACGTTGGTTCATTAGAGCACCTTCTTGATAATGGTCACCGCACGGTACTGCCCGATCTCATCACCGACTTCGGTAATGGTCAGCCCCTTTTCGCGTGCCAGATAGACCAGCAGCGCGACGTCGGGATCGTCTACCGCACGGACCAAGACGTGATCCGGTACTCTGCGTAGCACAGCGCGCGTAGCCTCTGCGATCCCTGGTTTAATTCGGTTAATGCTGGCAACCTGATATTTTTCGGCGAGGTGGTTAACCACCCTCTCACTTTGTTGTTTCAGGTAAGCCTTTCTCTCTGCATTCTGTGTGCAGGGCTCAAGCGCCGCTGTGTCTAGCGTCGCGCGATACTGCGCCACGGTATCTACCAGCAGACGGCTGCATTCAAACTGGGCGAGATGATCGCACTGTACGCAGCCGTGCAGGCCTTCGTTTGACCAGATGGAGCGTGAAATCATGCCGGAAACCGGCGCGCCCATAATGCCAAACGGGATCAGCCAGTCGTCGTCGCTGGCGGCCAGCCACGAACACCCACACGGGTCGGCAAGCACCACCAGGCGGGGCTGGGCAGGATAGCCAGGCCGGTTGTTGAGGGAGCGGATCAGTTCGCCGGTAATGGCTCCCTTACCCGTCCAGCCATCGACAAACACTATTCCTTCGGTGCCGTGGCGCGCTTCAATCCAGTCGAGCGCGACCGAGTCAATGCCCCGGTCACGAATGATGCTGATGCCGTAGTGATACGACTCTTTACCCATGGCTCGCAACGTTTGCTGGAGCATCACTCCCAGTGGGACACCGGCACGCACCAGGCTGGCCAGAACTATCGGCGTATCGCCGAACCGTTCAATCAGCGCAAGGGCCAGCATCGAGACTTCTTTTGCCAGGCGTCCTGCACCCTGATCGAGTGCGCGGGCAAACAGGTCGAGGTGTGAAGGGGTCGGCTCCGGTTCCTGGCTCAACATCTCCGAGTAGTGACGGGCACCGGACTGGATCAGCTGTTCTTTCTGATCGACCGGCGTCATTTCCATTTCTACCGGTTGCAGCAGAAAGTGAACGTCCTCGGGCAGGTATGAGCCGGAAAAGGGCACAAAATCAGACATATTACTGCTCTCCGAAAATATGGCGGGAGATCGCTTCGGCAAACTGGCTCTGGCGCGGCAGGCCAAACCAGGTGCAAAGCTTCATAAAACGATGATCGCTGAGGCTGTCGCCCAACCCGATAACCGGGAACACGCCGCGTTCAAGGCGCAGTTTTTCCAGCAAGAAGGTGACGGCCAGCCCTTTCTCTACCACGGTCGGCAACCAGGCAACGTTGTTGCTGTTACGGTGGACGTAATAGCCTTCAGTGGGGAATAGCTGCTCAATCTCATCGGCGATGGTGTAAAGCTCGTCCAGGCGGGTACTGTCGCGGTGCTTCATCACCAGATAGACCGGCGTGTCGCCGTATTCATAGTTGATACGCGCCCAGCCATTGATGTTGCGTTCGGCCATCAGCTCGGTGATCTTGCGCTGCATCGCCAGCAGGTCAGCGGCATAAGGGTGCAGTTTTTCCAGCATCAGCGCCTGCCATGCCGGGTCTGGCTGCCCCTGCGGGGTGAGGATCACTGCACCGTGTGTGGTAACCGCCCATGACTTGAACGGGATACTCACCCGGGCAATCTCTTCGGTTCCACGCGCGGTTACCGGGATCAGCTCCGCATGTTCCAGCATCCAGTCCACCAGCATTGACTGTTCTTCGGTCATAAAGCTGCGTGGTTCCAGGCTGCGATCCAAGGCACCGGTGCGATACGGGGCAAGGTCGAGCTCATCGACCATCTTGCGGCGCGTCTGGAACAGGGTGTCGTCCAGATCGGAGAAAATGACCGGCTTATTCATAGCTTACGACCTCAACGGTTGGGGCGACCTGTTTTAACGCCTCAATTAACGCGGGATCAACGCTTGCCACAGGAGTTTCGATGCACAACAGGATCCGGTCAAACTGCTGGTGGGCCACGTTATAGACAAAGTTGGGGATGCCGAGCCCATAGTTATCGCCAAAGGCGATGGCGGACTGGATGGCAAACCCGGTGGCAATCGGCGAACGGGTGGTGGAGCTGAATTTAACCTCGGCCCCCTGTTTTTCCAGGCGTTCAGCCAATAGGAAGGGCTCCCAGACAAACTCGCTGCTGCCCAGCACCAGCAATTTTTCCCCTGGATGCGTCTGAATATCGCGCCCCAGATCCGCACTTGGCGATGAGATGCCCAACCGGCCCCAGCTCTGTTTACCGGTGATCGGCACGCTGCCGGCGGCGGTAACGTTGACTGCGGGCATCACCGGCACCGGAGCATCGGGATTTTTTTCCCAGTGCCAGTCACCCTGAACCAGTGACACATACTGGATCGGGATTGGGCTGCGTTGGGCAAGCGCATCGCCGCTCCAGTCAGTCAGCGTAACGGTAATGGCGCGGGCAATGTTGTGTAACCCGGCATCCTGCTGTAAAGCCTGGAGCAGGTTGATGAAGGTGTTGCCGGTGGTGGCCTCATCGTCGATCAGCACCACGGTTTTGGCTTCCAGCACGCGGCGGCGTAGTTCGGCATCCTGTGGCAGATAAAGCAGGTGGTCGGTGGCATGGCTGTGATTTTCTTTGAATTCGCACAGCAACTCACCCCCCTCTACCGGATGGCGGGTGGAGGTGAGGTATACCGGATCGCTAACGCTGCCCCGGACTTCGTCAAACACACCTGCACCGAATCCGACGGCGGTTTCCGCCATGCCGATAAACAGCACCGGGCCTTGATCGCAGGCTGGGAACAACGCGGCCAATTGCTGATAGACGGCGCGCATGACGCTCGGCTTCACCGGAATATGGCGGCCCAACACTTTGCTGACGAACAGAAACGCGCGTTTCGGGTTGCGCCTTTCGGCTACGTCAAACAGCTCATCCAGCGCGATCGTGCCGCCCGTTGGGGTAACTTTCAGCGTGCCGCAGGACAGCGTGCGGGAATAGGTATTTAGCATGGGTTAGTCCTTCACCAGCAGGTTGTCGAGCTCGGGGTGATATCTGACGACATCGGTAATAGAACGGACGATCGCTGGGGAGAATGCAGATTTAGCCTCATCAATCACTTGCTGCTGGCTCATTACGCCAAGCTTATACAGGGCGAACAGGCCCGGCAGATTGACGCCGCTAAAACGGGTATAGCCGATACCACCAGACGGGCGCAGGTTGATTTCCAGCAGTACCGGGCGCCCGCTGGTGTCGTTGCGGGTTTGCACGTTGACCAGGCCATCGGCCTGCATCGCGGTGGCACAGGCTTTAGCCAGTTCAAACGCCTCGCCGTGGTTTTCCAGATATTGCAGTGCCCCTTCTTTTCTACGTGCGACGGCAGCTAGCACGGTGCCCCGATCAACCAACATGTCGACGGAGTATTCAGGGCCAGGCAGGTAAGGCATCAGCACCAATGGCTCAAACTCGCCAGCGTCTGCCAGCGCGCTGAGGTAGCGCTGTGGGTTCACTTTGCGGTTTTCCGGATGGGTAAAGGCGGCCATCGGGCCTACGCTTTCATCAAAACGCCAAAATCCCATGCCATAAATACCCTTCACCGGTTTGACGCACAGCTGCGCGCCAGAGAAAGGGGAACGGCTAATCAGATCGCGCAGCTCGGCCACTGACTCAATGCGCAGAGAGGGGACGACCGGCAAGCCATGTCGCTCCATGGCCTGGGCAAATGCCACTTTGTCATCGGCCAGCTCAAACATCGCCTGGCTGGTGGCACCGGTGGTCAGTGTGACACCGGCAGCCTCGATCTGTTGGCGATGAGCTTCGAACCACTGCGTGTTACGGCCCGTGTGGATGGCATTGATACCGCACTGTTCCACCGTAGACAGAATGAAGGGTAGCCGCTGTTCGTCTTCTTTCGGTTCGAACAAGGAGACGTCTGCCTGGGAGAGGATCTCGTTACGTTCATTACGGTGTGAGGCAACCACCGTCACGGCAGTTTGCTTGGCCTTAACCAATGAAACGATGCCCTGAATAATATTCCGCTGGGAAGATAAACCTTCCATAAGCCACATTTTGAGTGTCATTTTTGTTTTTTTCCGTTCAAGGCTTGATGGTTAAAAGGATCGCTGTGGGGTGAGGCCACCCAATGGCGATGTCAATCATAACATGATGTCAGTCTAGAAGTGAAAAAATACGTTGAAAAGTGGCGTAAAATGAATTTCTCAGCCAAAAAGTCACCCTGTTTGAAAAAAATAAATTCATTAAAAATATATGGTTAAATAAAATAAGGCCGGTGATCAGCAAAATTGGGTTGTGCGTGAACACCATCATGATATGATTTTCTACTCATGGAATTTGGTGTAAAAAAATCACTGTTTTCAATACCAACTTGAAGGAACTTAAACCATGGTGTCATTAACCAAGAACCAGACCGTTTCGCTCAGCAAGCAGTCATCTGCCATCAACCAGCTGCACTTCGGTCTGGGGTGGGATCCGATCAAGAAGAAAGGCGGCTTGTTGAGCAAGATGTTCGGCGGCGGCAGTGATGCCATCGATCTCGATGCTGGCTGCGTATTGCTGGATAAAGATGGCAATACCCTCGATACCATCTGGTTCCGCCAGCTTAAGTCTCGCTGCGGCGCAGTGGTGCACAGCGGCGACAACCTGACCGGTGAAGGTGATGGCGATGACGAAGTCATCCTGGTCGAGCTGGCAAAACTACCTGCTCAGGTGGAATATCTGGCATTTACCGTCAACAGCTTCCGTGGGCAGTCGTTCAACGATGTGGAAAACGCGTTTTGCCGCGTGGTCGATCAGGCCAAAAAGGAACTGGCACGTTATGAGCTGAAAGAGCAGGGCGCTCATACCGGCATCGTGATTGCTTCACTTCGTCGTAACAATGGCCAGTGGGATTTTACCGCGCATGGCAAAGCCTGCAGCGGCAGAACCATTGATGACATGCATGCAGACATCAAAGCTACCGTGGTGCGCTAATGAATATGACTCCGGGGGCCAATGCCCCAGTTCCATCTAAATTACTGAAGGTGCGCGTGTTGTCAGGCGCACCGGTTGATGCCTCCGCTTTCCGCCTGTATGCCGATGGCAAAGTGAAAGGCGACGCGGACATGATCTTTTATGGTCAGCCCAAGAGCAATGACGCCACGGTGTCTTTGACCAATGAAGGTCATAACGCCAACTTCGCGGTAGACGTCAGCCGCTTGCACACAGACGTGCAGAAAGTCGCCTTTACGGTGACCTGTGAAGGGGCTCAGACCGTCGCGGGCCTGCAACGTTTGCTGATCCAGATTGAAGCGGATAACGAAGTGCTGCTGGTGGGCACCGTTGAGCTGAATGGCCGCCAGGAAGCCGCATTGATCCTGGGTGAGCTTTACCGTCGCAACAGCGAATGGAAGTTCCGCTTTATCGCTCAGGGCTTCAACGGCGGGCTGAAACCGCTGGCTGAGCATTTTGGTGTGGATGTGGCGGATGCTCCTGCCCCGGCAGCGGCTCCTGCGCCAACGCCTGCACCGGCCCCAACGCCGGAGCCAGCCAAAATCAGCCTGAGCAAAGTGTCGTTAACCAAAGAAAAACCGGCTATCAGCCTGACCAAGCGGGATAACTTTGGGGAAATCCGTATCAACCTGAACTGGCATCGCGGCAGCGGCCCGACGGGTTTACGGGCGATGTTCAGTTCGAACAAAGGCGTCGATCTCGATCTCGGGGCGTTTGTTGAAATGGCCAACGGGGAAAAAACGGTGATCCAGGCGCTCGGTAAGCGTTTTGGTGACTACAACCGCGAGCCGTTTGTCCAACTGCAAGGCGATGACCGCACCGGTGATATCTTGGACGGCGAATGGCTGCATATCAACGGGCGCGAATGGAAACATATCCGCGAAGTGCTGGTTTATGCCTTCATCTACGAAGGGGTCGCGAGCTGGGATAAAACGGACGGCGTGGTGACATTGCATGTGCCAGATCAGCCACCGATTGAAACCCGCATGTCGGAAGGCCAGAACAACCGCAACATGTGCGCCATTGCGCGCCTGGTTAACGAGAACGGTAGCATCAAGGTTGAGCGTGTTAACCGCTTCTTTAACGGTCACAGTGACATGGATCAGGCTTTCGGCTGGGGTTTCAGCTGGAGAGCAGGGTCAAAGTAATCAATTTCACAGAGGATTTCACCATGAGTTTTTTCAACAAGGTTAAAGGGGCATTCAATGCCAGCCGCGACGAACTGACCAAGCAGGTCAGCCGTTTCAAGAATAAAAAGTTCATGCAGGGTACCGTGGCCGTGTGTGCCCGTATCTCCGTGGCCAGCGGCGGTGTCAGCACTGAAGAAAAACAGAAGATGATTGGGTTCCTCCAGGCATCTGATGAGCTGAAAGTGTTCGAGACTTCTGAAGTCATCGAATTCTTTAACAAGCTGATCGCCAGCTTCGAGTTCGATGTCGAAATCGGCAAAGGCGAAACCATGAAGTACATCCTGGCGCTGAAAGATCAGCCGGAAGCGGCCCAACTGGCCATCCGTGTGGGTATTGCCGTAGCCAAAAGCGACGGTGACTTCGACCAGGATGAGCAAAAAGCGGTACGCGAAATCGTGGCTGCTCTGGGCTTTGATGCGGCCGAATTCGGTCTTTAATGTAATATCTTCAGAAGGTTAATATGGTATCCACGCACATCGGCTTCCCGACCGAAACCGTCATTGTTTTCATTGTATTGGCTGTCGGGGCCATTTTTATCGACTTGTTTATGCACCGCGATGACAAGCCTATTTCGCTGAAGAGCGCAGCCCTATGGTCTGTGTTCTGGGTTGCCATAGCGATGGCCTTTGCCGGTTTCCTGTATATCCACCACGGCGCCGAAGTGGCCAGCCTGTTTGTCACCGGTTATGCCTTAGAGAAAGTGCTGTCGGTTGATAACCTGTTTGTCATGATGGCGATCTTCTCCTGGTTCGCCGTGCCGGATCGTTTCCGTCACCGCGTGCTCTACTGGGGCATTATCGGGGCTATCGTGTTCCGCGGCATCTTCGTTGCCATCGGTACCGGTTTGCTCAGCCTCGGGCCATACGTTGAAATTGTCTTTGCGCTGATCGTGGCCTGGACGGCGGTGATGATGTTGCGCAGCGGCGATGACGGTGATGAGATCGAAGACTACTCGCAGCACTTGGCGTACCGCATGGTGAAACGGTTCTTCCCGATTTGGCCGAAACTGCGGGGCCACGCTTTCCTGTTAAGCCAGAAAGAAGTTGATGAAGAGTTGGCTAAACCGGAAAACAAAGATGTGACGATTGGCCGTGGTGCCAAAGCCTGGCGGTACGCTACACCGCTGATGCTGTGTGTGGCTGTGGTTGAGCTTTCCGACGTGATGTTTGCGTTTGACTCGGTACCGGCCATCATCGCCGTGAGCCGTGAGCCGCTGATTGTCTACAGCGCCATGATGTTCGCCATCCTCGGCCTGCGTACGTTGTATTTTGTGCTGGAAGCCCTGAAGCAGTACCTGACGCATCTGGAAAAAGCCGTTATTGTGTTGCTGTTCTTCATTGCGGTGAAACTGGGTCTTAATGCCACCGACCACATCTGGCATCATGGGTACAGCATTTCAGCAACGGCGAGCCTGTTTGTCGTGCTGGGCGTTCTTGCGGTGGGTATTATCGCGAGCGTCATGTTCCCAGGCAAACCCGACGCCGAGGAGAAAAAGGAGAGCTGATCTCCTATCCAGCTGAAATCAATTCGCATGAGTTTACTTTTTTGAGAGGTTAGAACAATGAGTGTTTCTTTATCTAAAGGCGGTAATGTTTCCCTGAGTAAAGCAGCCCCAACCATGAAGAATGTGTTGATTGGTCTGGGTTGGGACGCACGCTCCACCGATGGTCAAGACTTTGACCTGGATGCCTCTGCATTCCTGCTGGCCGCAAACGGGAAAGTGCGCGGTGATGCTGATTTCATTTTTTATAACAACCTGACTTCTTCTGACGGTTCCGTTACCCATACCGGTGACAACCGTACGGGTGAAGGCGACGGCGATGACGAATCTCTGAAAATCAAACTGGATATGATCCCAGCGGATGTCGACAAAATCGTGTTTGTGGTCACTATCCACGATGCGCAGGCTCGTCGTCAGAGCTTCGGCCAGGTATCCGGTGCCTTTATCCGTTTGGTGAACGATGACAACCAGACCGAAGTGGCCCGTTACGACCTGACAGAAGATGCGTCCACCGAAACCGCCATGCTGTTTGGTGAGCTGTATCGCAACAACGCCGAGTGGAAATTCCGCGCGGTAGGTCAGGGTTATGCCGGTGGCTTGGCCTCCGTGTGTGCTCAGTACGGCATCAACGCGTCCTGATCGATAAGCTAGTTAATATGACGGGCAGTACACTACTGCCCGTATCATCCCCTACAAAGCAGGAGCTTTAAAATGGCAGTTTCTCTCGTAAAAGGCGGTAACGTATCCCTGACCAAAGAAGCACCAACCATGAACATTGCCATGGCTGGCTTAGGTTGGGATGCGCGTGTCACCGATGGCCAAGGGTTTGACCTGGACGCCTCCGTATTTATGGTTGGTGATGACGGTAAGGTGCTGGGCGACAGCAGCTTTATCTTCTTCAACAACAAGAAGAGTGCCTGTGGTTCCGTTGAGCACCAGGGCGACAACCGCACCGGTGAAGGCGATGGCGACGATGAGCAGGTCAAAATTGAGCTGAGCAAAGTGCCTGCTGAAGTCAAGAAACTGGTTTTCGCCGTGACCATCTATGATGCCGAAGCGCGTAAACAGAACTTTGGCATGGTCAGCAACAGCTACATGCGTATCTTCAACAACGATAACGGCACCGAAATCGCCCGCTTCGACCTGTCTGAAGATGCCTCTACCGAAACCGCGATGGTGTTCGGCGAGCTGTATCGCAACGGTGCCGAGTGGAAATTCAAGGCAGTAGGCCAAGGTTTTGCCGGTGGCCTGTCCGCTCTGGCTTCACAGCATGGCGTGAATATCTAAGATAGGCTCGTTGCCAGTGTGAGAACCGAGGTCAGGGGCTACAGATTAACCCCTGCATCTGATTATGGCTCCGCATCAGCTCCCTCTCCCTGTGGGAGAGGGTTGGGGTGAGGGGGATTACACGCTCCCCTTGCCCAGTCCCACCATCAATATCCCCGTTATGGAAAAGCTATTTTAACAGGAGGTTATCCTGATGATTTTACAGTCCGGCCAGAATCTGGTGGTCAATGGCACCCAGCTCAACCTGACCCTGCAGTACCCCGCCAGCCCTGGTTTTAAGAGTGAGCCTGATACCGCAGTATTCCTGCTGAATGCCGAGGGCAAAGTCCGTGGCGATGCCGATTTTATCTTCTTCAATCAAACCGCTACTCCCAACCGCAGCGTCGTTTTACAAACCACCCACCAAAGCAGCACCCTCTCGTTAGATCTAAGCAAAATTGACGCCGATGTCAGCAAGATTGCCATCACTTTGGTGATTGATGGCTTGGACGCGATCTCTGGGCTGCAACACCTGAAAATGGATGCGCAGAACGTTGCCCAATACAGCGTAGAAACCCCGGGTCGTCAGGAGAAGGCGCTGATTGTCGCCGAAATTTATCGCCATGCCGGTAACTGGAAGCTGCGCGCGCTGGGGCAAGGGTTTAACGGTGGCCTGGAGCCGCTGGCGTTAAACTATGGCGTTGATGTGGCTCAGCCAGCGGCGCCTGCTTCTCCGCCGCCGACCGTCAGCCTGGAGAAAAAACTGCAGGATAAAGCTCCGCATCTGGTGAGCCTGGCGAAGAACGTCACCGTCAGCTTGGCTAAATTCAATCTGCAGTCGGTAAAGGCCAAGGTCGCGTTCGTGCTGGATGCTTCAGGATCGATGACCGGGCAGTTCAAAAAGGGCAATGTGCAGGCGGTACTGGATCGCATCGCCGTGCTGGCCGTACAGTTTGATGATGACGGCTCGATGGACGTCTGGGGCTTTGCCGAAAAACATGCCAAATATCCCGATGTGACGCTGGATAATCTTGATGGCTATATCAAGGCGATCCAGGGCAGCGGCAAGCGCTCAATGTGGGAGATCCTGCCAAAACTGGGTGGCACCAATAATGAGCCGCCGGTGATGGAGGAGCTGATCGATACGTTTAAGCATAGCGATATGCCGGTGTATGTGGTGTTTATTACCGACGGTGGCATCAGCAAAACGCGCCAGATCAAAGAGGCGATCAAGCGTTCGGCCAATTATCCGATTTTCTGGAAGTTTGTCGGCCTGGGTGGCTCGAATTACGGCGTGCTGGAAAAGCTGGATACCTTCACCGATCGCCGGGTGGACAACACCAACTTCTTCGCGATTGACGACTTTGCCACGATGAAAGAAGATCGTTTGTACGATCTGCTGCTGGAAGAGTTTAAAGAGTGGTATGACGCGGCCAAGGCGGACCGGATTATTGTGTAGCCATGAGCCCTGGCCCTTCTCCCACAAGGGAAGGGCTAGGGGGAAATAGTGTTGCTGGGGCTGGTAATGGTTACCGTTGTTGGTTCGTCTTGCCGATGACATTAGGCTCCGCCACGCGCAACCTTTTGATCGCAGAGCGGCGCTTTGACCAGGCCGGATGGAAATGCCGCCAGTGCGCATCCTGGGCAGCCGCCAACAGTTCGTAGTCCCCACGGGTATCGCCCCAGGCTCTGAGATGATAGTTCCCCAATGGGCCGTAGATACTTTCCAGGCGTTCAACCTTCTGCCCACAGCGGCAGTTATGGCCGGTGATGCGCCCGGTGAGTTTACCGTCGACCACTTCCAACTGAGTACCAATCAGCTTGATGCCCAAACGATCGGCAAACGGCTGTAGCACCAGGGCTGGTGAAGCAGAACAAATGGTGACTTCAGCGCCGGAGCTGACCTCCATGGCAACCGCAATCAGCCCGGAAGGGCGCATCAGCTTGGTCCAATAGGCCGAACAAAAGGCTTCCGCCTGCTGGCGGAACCAGTGCTCATCAACCCCGGTCAGGAAAACCTTAATCAGGGTTTCTTTTAGCTCGTCGCGGGTGAGTTTTTTGCGCATATGCTTAAATGCAGGCTGCGCCAGCCGCAATAAGCGACGGGCAAATACGCGCCGGCCAAAAGCGAAACGCAGGAATGGGATAAAACTGTCGTGGTGAGTCAGCGTTCCGTCAAAATCAAAAACCGACAAAACTTGCGTTGTCCGACTTGCCTCTGTATCCATTTTTAAATCATACCTCTACTGTGCAACACAGGGCATTCCCCCCAATCCTGTGGATGATAGCAGAACTCCCCCACAGGTTGAATTTTTGCCAGCCAAGCCTGCGGCGGTGGCGCTAACCCTAGTGACGGGCATGTCACCCCATTAAAGCATATGGGGTTCAAGGGCTATGAAAACCAGCAATCTAGCTACCACCGGTAAACCTTGCCCATTCCTGCTGATGCTCGCTGGCAGATTAGCATTCAGAAAGGGTAGCTCATCTGACCTGGCTCGGGAGTTTTCCCAGGTAACATCAGATTTGAGCATCGCTACGCCCTTAAACGTAGGGATAACAATCCATCACATCTTCTTACCTTTTGTCATCTTTGGCCAGTATACTTAATTCCAGCTTGAGGGCACTTTGCCGCTCAGGAATGGTCAACCTTAACGAATGAAGGGATACACAATGAAAAATATTTTCTTTTTTGATGCGATGCTGACGCCGAAAATCATTACCGGCGTTTATTGGCTTTGCCTGCTGGGCATCCTGGTCGGTGGCATCGGGTCGATGTTCTATGGTGAGTTTTTCCGTGGGCTACTGGCCATGATCATTGGCGGTGTCTTTACCCGTGTCTGTTTTGAAATGGTGATCATCGCCTTCAAAAATAACGAGTACCTACGCAAGATTGCTGAAAAGCCGTAATGTGGTGAACGGCAGACATTTCCTCACCGGGCTCACAACGCAGAGGCGCAGCGTACTGCGCCCACTCAGCTAAACCCGAGCAGGGTAAACGCATCGTCCTCGGGGTAGTAATCCAGCAGTCGCGTGGTCTCCTCTAACGACAGTCGCTTATAGCGATTGTTAGAGATGCCATGCACCACTGCATGCTGCACGTTGGTAACGCGGATGCAGCGATCGAGCAGATCGGCGGCATCCCGGTGGCTCAGGAAGGCGCTCATATCCCGCGCGCTGATCTGTTGCCCCGCTTCCAACGTCGTGAAGTTGGCAATCCGCACCGACAGTGCAGAAAGCCCCTCCTGATGGGCAAAATAGGCGGCGATCCCTTCGCCAAACGCCTTGCTGGCCCCGTACATATTCTTCGGCTTCGGCGCATCGTCCGGGCGCACCTGGTAATCCAATGGATAGCCTTCCACCGCTTGTGCACTGCTGGCAAACACCACGCGTTGGCAGCCTGCGTCTTTCGCTGCCCGGAAGATGTTGAATGTACCAAGGATGTTGTTGTTCATCAGTGAAGAACAGAAATCGGCATCCGCCGAAGGATCGGCAGCCAAATGTAGCACGGTATCGATGTTGGCGCAGGCTGCCCGGCAAGCGTCGATATCGGTGATATCGAACGTCAGTACCTCGTCATTGGGCCGCAAATGAGAGATCAGGCCAGCTTTTTTTTCCGCCAGGCGAAAATCGTAACGATGGCCAGCGAACTGCCTGAACACGGTAGCCACTCGGCCACCGGCACCGGTAATCAACACCCGCCCAAGCTCTGTACGTAATGCCATGGCGACTACGTTCCCTAAAACAAATTTTCTGGAGTCTAGTAATAATACTCCGAACTATATTTGTCCATCTTTAGTTAGTGCTTCTGATGTGTTTTCTGGGCTAATTAAGATTTTACTTAGTATTTATACGGGTTTTAAGAGGGTTTTGAGGCTACTCAAAAATGAGTATAATGATAAGGCTGATGAAACAAACAGGTCGAAAATAAATCGTAATTCGATGTTATTTAATGGTTTTAGTCTTTATTGATTATGTTTTGTTGCGTGTTAAGACATGTCTTTACTGTAAATTACACTCCGGAAATAGGTTAAATTATGTAATGTTTTTTGTGGCTGGATAGCGCTACAAAAGTGCTGAAGGGATGACAGGGGATTTTGTCTACCGGATCACACTTCGGCAACTTTGTGGCGGAAAGCCTTGCCGCACTGAAAAACAGAATGTTACCGTCATAGCTCAACCGATTTAGGGTTGTCACTGCTTTGGCAGGCAAAACCTAAACCTCGAGTTTCTGTTTCCCCATGTTGGGATCAGAGGCCGCGAGGTTTAGGTTTTTTTTTGCGCTGAATTCCTCCACGACGATTGGCCATCACCGTGTCTGGGGAGCAGCAAGGTTAAGCGTTAAGGATGCAACCATGAAATATCAGGAATTAGCCAGTGAGATCTTGGCCGGCGTCGGTGGCCGCGACAATGTGAAAAGCCTGGTGCATTGCGCCACCCGCCTGCGTTTTAAACTGCAAGAACACGGTAAGGCGGATGCGGAGGCGCTGAAGAAAAATCCGGGCGTCATCATGGTCGTGGAAAGCGGTGGCCAGTTTCAGGTGGTGGTAGGTAACCACGTCGGGGAGGTTTATAACGCCTTGAATGCGCAGCTTGGTGCGGATGAGGAAACGCCCGCCAATGCACAAGAAGATAAACAGGAAAACCTGCTCAGCCGCTTTATCGACGTGGTTTCCGGCATTTTTACCCCGTTGCTTGGTGTGATGGCGGCTTCGGGGATCCTGAAGGGCTTCCTGGCGTTGAGCCTGGCCTGTGGTTGGCTGTTGGAGAGTAGCGGCACCTACAAGCTGCTGTTTGCGTCGAGTGACGCGCTGTTCTATTTCTTACCGATCATGCTGGGTTACACCGCAGGTAAGAAATTTGGCGGTAACGTTTTTGTCACCATGGCTATTGGTGGAGCGTTGACGCATCCGCTGATGATGGGGGCTTTTGAGGCGGCTCAGCTTCCGGGTGCCCAGCCGGAGTATTTCCTCGGCATCCCTATTACCTTTATCAACTACAGCTCGTCGGTCATTCCGATCATTTTTGCCGCCTGGGTATCCTGCCGCCTGGAGCCGCTATTTAACCGCGTGTTGCACAGCGCACTGCGTAATTTCGTGACGCCGTTGATGTGCCTGGTGATCACCGTGCCGCTCACCTTCCTGCTGATTGGCCCGGCGGCTACCTGGCTGAGCCTGATGTTGGCCAATGGCTATCAGGCTATCTATGCCTTCAACCCGATCGTGGCCGGTGCCTTTATGGGCGCGGCCTGGCAGGTCTGTGTGATCTTCGGCCTGCATTGGGGGCTGATACCGCTGATGCTCAACAATATGAGCGTGTTTGGCCGTGACACTCTGTCTCCACTGCTGCTGCCTGCGGTGATGGGGCAAGTGGGGGCTACGTTGGGCGTGATGCTGCGTACCCGCGATGCCAAGCTGCGGGTGATGGCGGGCTCTGCCGTTACCGCCGGTATCTTCGGTATTACTGAGCCTGCTGTATACGGGGTCACTCTGCCAAACAAACGGCCATTTATTTTCGGCTGTATTGGCGGGGCGCTGGGTGGTGCGGTGATCGGTTACTTCCACACGGCAACCTACTCGTTTGGTTTGGTCAGTATTTTCACCTTTGCCCAGATCATTCCGGCGGGCGGCTTTGATGCGACGGTCCTGGGGGCGATTGCCGGTACCTTGGTATCGTTTGTGTTTGCGACCATTGCCAGCTATCTGTTCGGCCTCGTACCGCCAGCGGAACAACCGGCTGAAGCGGCCCCGGCCCCAGCTCCACAGGCATCTCTCAACCGCAAGCAGCAGGTCACCAGCCCGATTGCTGGCGACATCATCCCGTTGGAACAGGTTCAGGATGCCACCTTTGCCAGCGGCCTGCTGGGTAAAGGCGTGGCCATTATGCCGCACCAGGGCCGTGTGGTGGCCCCAGTCAATGGCTGTGTGGCATCGCTGTTCAAAACCAAGCACGCCATCGGCATTGAATCAGATGAGGGGGCTGAGGTGCTCATCCACGTGGGTATCGATACCGTCAAGCTTAACGGCCTGCATTTTACCGCCCACATCAAAGAGGGCGATCGCGTTAAACAGGGCGATCTGCTGATCGAGTTTGACCAAGAGGCGATCCGTGCCGCAGGTTTCGATACCACCACGCCGATCATCATCAGCAACAGTGACGACTATGTCGATGTGCTCACCAGCGGCCAAAGCCCGGTGCAGGAACAGGCACCGCTGCTGACACTATTACGTTAATCAGGTTTATTGAGGAGAAAGCGATGAGTTGCAAATTTCCACAGCATTTTCTATGGGGCGGCGCGGTCGCGGCAAATCAGGTAGAAGGCGCGTATCTGGAGGATGGCAAAGGCCTTTCGACGTCAGATCTGCAACCCCAAGGGATCTTTGGTGGGCTGACGCCGCGCGTTGCCGGAGACAGCGGTATCAAGGATGTGGCGATCGATTTCTACCACCGTTACCCTGAAGATATCGCGTTGTTTGCCGAGATGGGCTTCAAGTGCCTGCGTACCTCGATCGCCTGGACGCGTATCTTCCCGCAAGGGGACGAAGAAGTACCGAATGAAGCCGGGCTGGCATTTTACGATCGACTGTTCGACGAGATGGCAAAATACGGCATTCAGCCGTTGATCACCCTGTCGCATTACGAAATGCCCTATGTATTGACGCAAAAGTATGGCGGTTGGGGCAATCGCCAACTTATTGAGTTCTTCGAGCGTTACGCCCGCACGGTGTTCGAGCGTTACAAGCACAAGGTCAAACACTGGCTGACCTTCAATGAGATCAACATGTCGCTGCATGCGCCGTTCACCGGCGTGGGTCTGCCGGAAGACAGCAGCAAAAGCGAGATTTACCAGGCAATCCACCATCAGTTGGTAGCCAGCGCCAAGGCGGTAAAAGCCTGCCATGAGATCGTGCCGGACGGTAAGATCGGCAATATGTTGCTGGGCGGTATTCTTTATCCGCTGAGCTGCAAGCCGGAAGACCTGTTGGAAACCCAGCGCCAGAACCGCGACTGGATGTTCTTCGGTGATGTACAGGTACGCGGTACGTACCCGGCCTATATGAAGCGCTTCTTCCGTGAGAACGGCATTCAGGTAACGATCACCGAGGAAGACAAGCAGGCGCTGCGCGAAACCGTCGACTTTATC
Organism: Serratia sp. N21D137; assembly: GCF_047530005.1. Taxonomy (NCBI): domain Bacteria; kingdom Pseudomonadati; phylum Pseudomonadota; class Gammaproteobacteria; order Enterobacterales; family Yersiniaceae; genus Serratia; species Serratia sp. N21D137. The sequence goes on along the minus strand of NZ_JBLJAJ010000026.1, from coordinate 55,589 downwards.
TCCTTCAGTTACTATATGAGTGGCTGTGTCACCACCGACGAAGAAAAGAACCAGACCGCCCGGGCCAATATCCTCAACATGGTGCCTAACCCGCATCTGGCAAGCTCGGAATGGGGCTGGCAGATTGACCCGGTGGGGCTGCGCTATCTGCTCAACGTGCTGTATGACCGCTATCAGAAACCGCTGTTTATCGTCGAGAACGGCCTGGGGGCGAAAGACTGCATCGAGGCCGACGGCAGCATCAACGACGATTACCGCATTGACTATATCAACGATCATCTGGTGCAGGTTGCGGAAGCGATCGACGATGGGGTTGAGGTGATGGGTTACACCAGTTGGGGGCCGATCGATCTTGTCAGTGCTTCCAAAGCGGAGATGGCGAAGCGCTACGGCTTTATTTATGTCGATCGCGATGATGCAGGTAACGGCAGCCTGGAGCGCCGCCGCAAGAAGAGTTTCTACTGGTATCGCGATGTGATCCACAGCAACGGCAGCAGCTTGAAGATCAAGTAATTACTCAGGAAAACAGGCCCCTCACCCCAACCCTCTCCCACAGGGAGAGGGAGCTGCCCCGGTGTTGCGGTCGGGTGCTGCGATCGCTTTGTCCTGCCTAAAAGGGAGCAGATTGGGTGCAATGGCCAGGTAATTTCTATAACTGATAGGCAACTCGAACGGTCTCCTCCCACAGGGAGAGGGAGCTGCCACGGTGTTGCGGTCGGGTACTGCGATCGCTTTATCCTGCCTAAAAGAGAGCTGATTGGGTGCAATGGCCAGGTAATTTCTGCAACTGATAGTCAACTCGAACGGTCTCCTCCCACAGGGATAGGGAGCTGCCACGGTGTTGCGGTTGGGGGCTGCGAACGTTTTGTTCCCTGCCTAAAAGGGATCTGATTGGGGGCAATGGCCAGGTAATTTCTGTAACTGATAGGCAACTCGATCGGTCCCCTCTCCCTGTGGGAGAGGGCTAGGGTGAGGGGCCATAGCAGTGCTTATGTCTCCCTCCTATCTCAAGCTTACACCACCTCGTTTGCCTGATATCGCTGCCGGGCATGGTCAAACCAACGGGCCGGGACGTTATGCGGAGGCAGCTGCAGCGCCTGCAAGCCCTGTTCGATGATATAGCTAGCCTGCCGCCACAGCTGTGGATCGCCTTCGGTCAGCACTTCCAGCAGGCGCTGTTTTTCCACCAGGTAGGTTTTGGCGAAGTGGCTATCGTATTGCAGCAGGGAACGGGTGTTGTCGATCAAATCGGCCAGCTTGATGGTTTTGGCCTGTGGGGAGGCATTGGCGCTGTGGCGACGATCGCGGTTCTTGCGTTGATAGCGATTTTCCGCGCTGCCGACGCTGACGTTGGTCAGCATAGCGACCAGGCTGGCAACCTGCAGGCCAAAATGGCTTTCGATATCGGCCAGCGTAGAGGGAGTATCTTCCACGGTGTCATGCAACCAGGCCGCAGCCAGCATCTCTTCGCTGTGCGGCACGCTGCTGACAATCTCCATCACTGCCTGTGGATGCACAATATACGGGTCGTTCGTGTATTTGCGGCGCTGATCGATCGCTCCATGCGCTTTGGTGGCATAGCGGCGGGCACGTTCGGCCAAGGTGTCAGTCATGCTTTGATTTCCCTGTGGCATCCGATAGATAGAACTTAGCATACCGTGCTTAACGTCGGTTGTGCGAGCCTGGGCTACGCGCAGAATGGTCTACACTGGATCGGGTCACCAACCCGAAAAGGAACGATCTATGTCTATTGAGAAAGTGGTTTATCGCGCCCATGCCAAGGCAACCGGTGGCCGAGACGGCCGTGCAACCTCATCCGACGGCGTGTTGGACGTGAAATTAGGCGTGCCGAAAGAGATGGGCGGCGCCGGTGGGGAGGTTACCAACCCTGAGCAACTGTTTGCCGCGGGCTATTCGGCCTGTTTCCTGGGGGCACTGAAGTTTGTCGCCTCGAAGGAAAAAGTGAAAATCCCTGCTGAAGCCTCCATCGAGGGCACCGTCGGTATCGGTGAGATCCCCAACGGTTTTGGCATTGAGGTTCAGCTGGATATCAGCTTGCCGGGCGTTGAGCGTAGCGTCGCGGAAGACTTGGTGAAGAAAGCCCATGTGGTCTGCCCTTACTCCAACGCCACGCGCGGCAATATCGATGTAACCCTTAACATTAAATAATGTTCTCTGCCAATAACCGGTGAAAGAGGGGGACAGTGCTCCCCCATTCACAAGTCCTGTCTCCCCGCTATTTTTCTCACAAAATTGGCAAAAAATGCTCGTTTACTGAGATTTTTCTTGATTCTGTTCTGCAGAATGATGCTTATTGCCCATCGGCTGAACCTGAGGGCATATCGACTGTCTGATGGTTTCAGAACTTGAAGCCCGGAGCCACTGCGTTACATGAACAAAGTTAAATCGCTATCACAGCAGAATTTATCGTTATTGTTAGCGATCTATATCGGCATCTTTTTAAACCTTTCCGTTTTCTATCGTCGTTTTGATTCTTTTGCGCACGGCATTCAGGGGATCAAGGTGGTTTCTGCGGTGACAGAAGTCATTGCCATTGTCCTGTTCACCTTCTTTATCATGCGGCTGGTATCCCTCGGGGGCCGGCTGTTTTACCGCATCGTCGCCTCTTTGCTGGTATTGATCTCCGTCGCTGCCAGTTACTACATGACGTTCTTCAACGTGGTGATTGGCTATGGGATTATCGTTTCGGTGATGACCACCGATATCGATCTCTCCAAAGAGGTGGTCGGGCTGAATTTTGTGCTGTGGATGATCGTGGTCAGCGCTTTGCCGCTGTTGTGCATCTGGAGCAATAACCTGCGCGATACCCTGATCGAACAAATGAAAACGCCAGGGCAGCGGATTAAGCCACTGTTGATCATGTTGGCGGTGGTCGCGCTGGTGTGGCTGCCGTTGCGTACCTTGGATAAAGAGCAAAGCGCACAGGAAAAGATCACCAATATCGATCTGCCGAGCTATGGGGGGGTGGTGGCGCACTCTTATCTGCCTTCCAACTGGCTTTCGGCGCTGGGGCTGTTTGCCTATACCCGTTATGATGAAAGCTCGGATGCAGCCAACATGTTCGATCCCAGCAAGAACTTTACCTATGTTGCGCCAGAGGGCATTGATGACACCTACGTGGTGTTTATCATCGGTGAAACCACCCGCTGGGATCATATGGGCATCCTGGGCTATGAGCGTGATACCACGCCAAAGCTGTCGCAGGAGAAAAACCTGGTGGCATTTCGTGGGGAATCTTGTGATACCTCTACCAAGCTTTCGTTGCGCTGTATGTTCGTGCGCGAGCATGGTACCTCGGATAACCCGCAGCGAACCCTGAAAGAGCAGAATATCTTTGCCGTACTGAAAGAGCTGGGCTTCAGTTCCGAACTGTTCGCGATGCAGAGCGAGGTATGGTTCTACAACAATACTGATGTAGATAATTATTCATTCCGTGAAATGATCGCCTCAGAGAAGCGTAACGACGGTAAATCGGTGGACGATATGCTGTTGGTGGATGAGATGAAAGAGTCGCTGGCCCGCCATCCCAACGGTAAGCATCTGGTGATCCTGCATACCAAAGGGTCGCATTACCTCTATTCACAGCGCTATCCGCGCAGTTTTGCTCGTTATCAGCCGGAATGCATGGGCGTGGATGAGTTCTGCTCCAAAGAGCGCTTGATTAACGCCTATGACAACTCGGTGCTGTACACCGATACCTTTATCGACAGCGTGATTGACCAGGTGCGCGATAAGAAGGCTATCGTGTTCTACGCGGCCGACCATGGCGAATCCATTGGTGAAAACTCGCACCTGCATGGTACGCCGCGTGAAATGGCCCCGCCGGAGCAGTTCCGTGTGCCGATGATCGTCTGGGCCTCCGATAAATACCTCGAAGACCCACAGCATAAGAGTGCGTTTGAGCAGTTGCAGACCCAACAGCGGGTTGGCCAGCCGCACCGTCACGTAGAACTGTTTGACTCTATCCTCGGTTGCCTGGGTTATACCTCGCCAGACGGCGGTATTGTTGAGAGCAATAACTGGTGCCGCCTCCCGCAGAGCAAAGCGGACGCCAAAGCGCTGTAAACCGAACCAGAAGGGCCGTATCCGCTCAGATACTGGCCTGTTTGGCGCTTTTAGCGCCACTTGGTGTGCGGTGGTGAAAAAGAGATTGACGCGTATACGGCCCGGCAGTAAGATGCGCCCCGCATCGGCGAGTAGCGCAGCTTGGTAGCGCAACTGGTTTGGGACCAGTGGGTCGGAGGTTCGAATCCTCTCTCGCCGACCACATTCAAGAAAGCCCGCTTTTTTAAGCGGGCTTTTTTACGTCTGGAGTTTATCGCTCAGGCTGCCTTGCCAATGACAAAATCGAAATGGATTTGGTCGTAGGGGAAAATCACCCCGGCTGTACCCTTATCAACGATGCCGCAAGCCAACAACGCCTGAAGATCCGTATGCACAGCTTTGACATCCCGCTCAACGCGACGAGCAACTCCTGCCCGTATGGCAAAAAATGTCTACCTCTAGCTAGGCATCAATAGTGTGAGGGGAAGTAGAGGCTGGCAAGAGGGCTCTTTTAATGGTTGCGAGTCCACTCGCAACGTGGGGTCAGTAGCCAGCGGAATGGTAAGAAATCCCTCACGCACAACCCCTCCACCCAGCTCCCTCTTTCGGGCAGTGCCCCAGCATTTCCTCCTGTCTTTTACCGGGATCACAAAAATAACCGCTCAGATATTCATCATTCAGCAATAATCTTTTTTGGTTTTTTATTGGAGGTTAATGCTGGATAGGTCCTTAACGCTGGTTCATGACGCCAAGATTTAACCGGTAGCACAAGTTTTAATGCTGTAAATGTTGCTGAAAGGTTTTTTTTATGTTTGCTTGCTGTTTCTCACAGTCTAGGTAAATCCCTACTGGTTATATTGACGGCACCCCAAACAGTTGGCAATTTGGTACCCTCAGGGATAAGAGTGAGAGGTGTATGAGTGAAATTCACTCGCTCAAACGCCCCGCCGTGATGCGTTCCATCGGGCATTCTCGCGCTTTTTATTCCTCCTGCCTTCGGGCACTGACCGCACAGGCCGCGTAACAAAAAATATTAGGCTCTGGCGGTAATACACACACACCACATCACATACGGAGCACTAGCGATGACAAGTTCCTTGGGTAAATCAGGGATTCTGAAATTCGGTATCGGCCTGATTGCGCTGACCGTTGCGGCCAGCGTGCAGGCAAAGACGCTGGTTTACTGTTCTGAAGGTTCTCCTGAAGGGTTCAACCCGCAGTTGTTCACCTCCGGCACCACCTATGATGCCAGCTCAGTGCCAATCTATAACCGTCTGGTTGAGTTCAAACTGGGCACTACCGAACTGGAACCCGGCCTGGCAGAGAAGTGGGACGTCAGCGAAGACGGTAAAACCTATACCTTCCACCTGCGCAAAGGCGTGAAGTGGCAGGACAGCAAAGATTTCAAACCTACCCGTGAACTGAATGCCGACGACGTGGTGTTCTCCTTCATGCGTCAGCTCGATCCAAACCACCCTTACCACAAGGTTTCTGGCGGCAGCTATGAATACTTCCAGGGTATGGGCATGCAGGATCTGATCAGCAAAGTCGAGAAAGTGGACGACAACACCGTTCGCTTCACGCTGACCCGTCCAGAAGCGCCATTCCTGGCTGACCTGGGCATGGACTTCGCTTCTATTCTGTCTGCAGAATATGCCGACAAGATGATGAAAGCCGGTACGCCAGAGAAAGTGGACCTGAACCCTGTGGGTACCGGGCCGTTCCAACTGTTGCAGTACCAGAAAGACTCCAAAATCCTCTACAAGGCCTTTGACGGTTTCTGGGGCACCAAACCGAAGATCGATCGCCTGGTGTTCTCCATCACGCCAGATGCCTCTGTGCGTTACGCCAAACTGCAGAAAAACGAGTGCCAGGTCATGCCGTACCCGAACCCGGCAGACATCGCTCGCATGAAGCAGGACAAAACCATCAACCTGATGGAACAGCCTGGCCTGAACGTCGGCTACCTGTCGTTCAACACCGAGAAGAAGCCGCTGGATAACGTGAAGGTGCGTCAGGCACTGACCATGGCGGTGAACAAGCAGGCCATCGTGGATGCGGTGTATCAGGGGGCGGGTCAACCTGCCAAGAACCTGATCCCACCAACCATGTGGGGCTATAACGACGAGATCAAAGATTACACTTACGATCCGGTCAAGGCCAAAGAGCTGCTGAAAGAAGCAGGCATGCCAGATGGCTTCTCCATCGATCTGTGGGCGATGCCGGTACAGCGTCCGTATAACCCGAACGCACGCCGTATGGCTGAGATGATCCAGTCCGACTGGGCGAAGATTGGCGTCAATGCCAAGATCGTCACCTACGAGTGGGGCGAGTACCTCAAGCGTGCCAAAGACGGTGAGCACCAGACGGTCATGATGGGCTGGACCGGTGACAATGGGGATCCAGACAACTTCTTCGCCACGCTGTTCAGCTGTGCGGCCGCTAAAGATGGTTCCAACTACTCCCGTTGGTGCTACAAGCCGTTTGAGGATCTGATCCAACCGGCCCGTGCCGAAGCAGACCACGACAAACGCGTCGCACTCTACAAGCAGGCTCAGGTAGTCATGCACGATCAGGCCCCGGCGCTGATTGTTGCCCACTCCACCGTTTACGAGCCAGTGCGTAAAGAAGTGAAGGGCTATGTGGTCGATCCGCTTGGTAAACATCACTTTGAGAACGTTTCTCTGGACTAAGCCTACCAAGGCGGGTTGAAGGACTGGGATAGTTAATCTGCAGGGGCGCAATACGTTGCGCCCCTGCATTCCCGTCCCCAGAAGAATGTCGTGAAGCGTGTGAGTTTTAATAAGCTTGGCGGACGATGAGCTGCCAGGCACTTTATACAGAGAGTTCGGGATATGTTGCAGTTCATACTCCGACGTTTGGGGTTAGTTATCCCAACGTTTATCGGCATAACGTTGCTGACTTTTGCATTCGTCCATATGATCCCCGGCGATCCGGTGACCATTATGGCCGGGGAACGCGGGATCTCCGCAGAGCGCCATGCACAACTCATGGCAGAGATGGGGCTGGATAAACCGCTCTATCACCAATACTTCAATTACGTCACCAACGTGCTGCATGGCGATTTGGGGACGTCCCTCAAAAGCCGTATCTCCGTGTGGGAAGAGTTTGTGCCGCGCTTTAAGGCCACCCTGGAACTGGGCCTGTGCGCGATGCTCTTCGCGGTGATTGTCGGTATCCCGGTGGGGGTGCTGGCGGCCGTCAAGCGAGGTTCGGTGTTTGACCATACCGCCGTGGGTCTCTCCCTGACCGGCTATTCAATGCCGATCTTCTGGTGGGGCATGATGCTGATCATGCTGGTCTCGGTACAGCTCAACCTCACGCCCGTATCGGGGCGAATAAGCGATACGGTCTTCCTCGATGACAGCCTGCCGCTGACCGGCTTTATGCTGATCGACACCCTGTTCTGGGGTGAGCCGGGTGATTTCATCGACGCCGTGATGCATATGATCCTGCCTGCCATCGTGTTGGGCACCATCCCGCTGGCGGTTATCGTGCGTATGACCCGTTCCTCCATGCTGGAAGTGCTGGGTGAAGACTATATCCGTACTGCGCGCGCCAAGGGTGTGAGCCGTATGCGGGTGATCGTGGTGCATGCGTTGCGTAACGCCTTGCTGCCGGTGGTGACGGTGATCGGCCTACAGGTTGGTACCTTGCTGGCCGGGGCGATCCTGACCGAAACCATCTTCTCCTGGCCGGGGCTTGGCCGCTGGCTGATGGATGCGTTGCAACGCCGTGATTATCCGGTTGTTCAGGGCGGCGTATTGTTGGTCGCCTGTATGATTATTCTGGTTAACCTGCTGGTAGACGTGCTCTACGGCGTGGTCAACCCGCGTATTCGCCACAAGAAATAAGGGGCGCTCTGATGTCTCAAATTACCGAGTCTGTAGTGAACGGTGCGCCGAAGCCAATGACCCCGTTCCAGGAGTTTTGGCACTATTTCAAGCGCAACAAAGGGGCCGTCGTTGGCCTGGTTTATATCGTGGTCATGCTGGTGGTTGCCGTGGGGGCAGGATTCCTGGCTCCACATGCGCCTGCCGAACAGTTCCGTGATGCCCTGCTTAGGCCCCCGGTCTGGGAGGATGGCGGCAGCTGGAAGTTTATTCTGGGTACCGACGATGTCGGCCGTGATGTGTTGTCGCGCCTGATGTACGGTGCCAGGCTCTCGCTGTTGGTCGGCTGCCTGGTGGTGGTGCTTTCGCTGGTGATGGGCGTGGTATTCGGCCTGTTGGCCGGTTATTTCGGCGGCGTAGTCGATGCCATCATCATGCGCGTGGTCGATATCATGCTGGCACTGCCAAGCCTGCTGTTGGCGTTGGTGCTGGTGGCGGTGTTTGGGCCCTCGATCGTTAACGCCTCGCTGGCGCTGACCTTCGTTGCTTTGCCGCACTATGTCCGCTTGACCCGCGCTGCGGTGCTGGTGGAAGTGAACCGCGATTACGTGACGGCTTCCCGCGTGGCGGGGGCTGGGGCGGCGCGTCAGATGTTCGTCAATATCCTGCCAAACTGCCTGGCACCGCTGATCGTGCAGGCTTCTCTCGGTTTCTCGAACGCCATTCTGGATATGGCCGCTCTCGGCTTCCTGGGTATGGGTGCGCAACCGCCAACGCCGGAGTGGGGCACCATGCTCTCCGACGTGTTGCAGTTCGCGCAAAGTGCCTGGTGGGTTGTGACCTTCCCAGGGGTGGCCATTCTGCTGACGGTTTTGGCCTTTAACCTGATGGGGGACGGCTTGCGTGATGCTCTCGACCCCAAACTCAAGCAGTAACAGAGGAAGAGAGAATGGCGTTATTAAATGTAGACAAGCTTTCGGTGCACTTCGGTGACGAAGGTGCGCCGTTCCGCGCGGTAGACCGAATCAGCTACAGCGTAGAACAGGGGCAGGTGGTTGGCATCGTCGGCGAATCCGGCTCCGGTAAATCCGTCAGTTCGCTGGCAATCATGGGGTTGATCGATTTCCCCGGCAAGGTGATGGCCGACAAGCTGGAGTTCAACGGCCAGGACCTGCGGAAAATCTCGGAAAAAGAGCGCCGCCAGCTGGTGGGCTCCGAAGTCGCGATGATCTTCCAGGACCCGATGACCAGCCTGAACCCGTGCTATACCGTCGGTTTCCAGATTATGGAAGCGCTGAAGGTGCATCAGGGCGGTAATCGCCGTACCCGTCGCCAACGCGCTATCGACCTACTCAATCAGGTAGGCATTCCCGATCCGGCCTCGCGGCTGGACGTTTACCCTCATCAGCTTTCTGGCGGGATGAGCCAGCGTGTGATGATCGCCATGGCGATCGCCTGCCGGCCCAAGCTGCTGATTGCGGATGAACCGACGACCGCGCTCGACGTGACCATTCAGGCCCAGATCATTGAGCTGCTGCTCGAGCTGCAACAGCGTGAAAATATGGCGCTGCTGCTGATCACCCACGATCTGGCGCTGGTGGCGGAAGCGGCACACCACATCATCGTGATGTATGCCGGGCAGGTGGTGGAATCCGGCAAGGCGGTAGAAATTTTCCGTTCGCCGCGCCACCCGTACACCCAGGCGCTGCTGCGTGCGTTGCCGGAGTTTGCTACCGACAAGGCGCGTTTGGCCTCGCTGCCTGGTGTGGTGCCGGGCAAGTACGATCGGCCGGAAGGCTGCTTGCTGAACCCGCGTTGCCCGTATGCTACCCAACACTGTCGCGAAGAAGAGCCGGAACTGCGCAGCATTCCCGGCCGTCAGGTTAAATGTCACACACCGCTGGATGATGCGGGGAGGCCGACCGTATGAACCAGAACCACCCTTTATTGCAGGCCATTGACCTGAAAAAACACTACCCGGTCAAGAAGGGGCTGTTTGCCCCGGAACGACTGGTGAAGGCGCTGGACGGGGTTTCCTTTACCCTTGAGCGTGGTAAAACCCTGGCGGTGGTTGGGGAGTCTGGTTGTGGCAAGTCCACGCTGGGCCGCCTGCTGACCATGATCGAAATCCCTACCGGTGGTGAGCTGTACTATCAGGGGCAAGATCTGCTTAAGCCGGACGTGACGGCAGAGAAGCTGCGCCGCCAGAAGATCCAGATCGTGTTCCAGAATCCTTACGGATCGCTTAACCCTCGTAAGAAGGTGGGGCAGATCCTCGAGGAGCCGCTGTTGATCAACACCTCGTTGAGCAGCGCCGAACGGCGTGAGAAAGCGCTGGAGATGATGGCGAAGGTCGGCCTGAAAACCGAGCATTACGACCGTTACCCGCATATGTTCTCCGGCGGCCAACGTCAGCGTATTGCCATTGCGCGTGGGCTGATGCTCAACCCGGACGTGGTGATTGCCGATGAGCCGGTCTCTGCGCTGGACGTGTCCGTGCGTGCGCAGGTATTGAACCTGATGATGGATCTGCAACAGGATCTGGGGTTGTCTTACGTGTTCATCTCCCACGATCTGTCGGTGGTGGAGCACATTGCTGATGAAGTGATGGTGATGTACCTCGGCCGCTGCGTGGAGAAGGGCAGTAAAGACGCCATCTTCAACAATCCGCGCCATCCGTACACTCAGGCACTGCTTTCCGCTACGCCGCGCCTGAACCCGGACATGCGCCGGGAGCGTATCAAGCTGACCGGCGAGCTACCAAGCCCGATGAATCCACCGCCGGGTTGTGCGTTTAACGCCCGCTGCCGCCGTGCCTTTGGCACCTGCACCCAGCTGCAACCGCAGCTCAAGCAGTATGGCGATCAGATGGTGTCCTGCTTTGCCGTTGACCAGGATGAAGCTACCGGGTCTTGAGACTACTAACCGGGCTCGCAGCGTAGATACTCTGCGTGCTGCGCCTGGTTACCTCAGCGACATTAACACTCGATCTTCAATCTGACGCCGGTAGCGATACCGGCGTTTTTTTACTTATAGATGCGAAGCAAATCCCATGGTGATTACTTTTTAGTCGATATTGTTGACGCTATAAGTTATGACTTATAGAATTAATTATAAGTTGTAGCTTATAAAGGAGAGGGCTTTGTGGACTGTTATTTTTACCTCGACATTTGATTCTTGGTTGCAAGAGCAGGAAGAAGGGATGCAGGAGAAGGTACTGGCTGACCTGTGAACCTGGAGACGTATGGGCCTCAACTGCCACGTCCTTACGCTGACACGGTAAAAGGTTCAAGATACAAGAATATGAAAGAGCTGCGTGTTCAGTATTCGGGCCGCCCAATCCGTGCCTTTTTTGTTTTCGACCCCAAACGCCAAGCCATTGTGTTGTGCGCTGGTGATAAAAGTAATGATAAGCGTTTTTACGAGACAATGATCCGAATAGCGGATGATGAATTTACGGCGTATTTAGCCACACAAGAGGTATCCAAATGAAAACGTTACGTGATGCAGTCGCTGCCCGTTCTCTTGAGAGCCAAGCCCGTATCAAGGAAATGGCCGACGAAATGATGCTAGAAACAGGTTTGCAACTGATGCGTGATGAGCTGCAACTGTCACAGAAAAGCCTGGCCGAAGCTATGGGCGTAAGCCAATCCGCGGTTGCACAAATAGAGCAGCGTGGTAATGACGTAAAGTTAGCGACGCTAAAACGCTATATTGAAGCTATGGGTGGGAAGTTGAGTCTGACTGTAGAGATGCCGGAAGGCGGTGGGCGAGTCTTCCATATCTGATCGAAGGTGCTTTGGTCTCGAGCCAGGTCTAATTAACCGAAGATTGCAAAAATTCCCCAATCAACTCAAAACGGGGCGCAGCATGCCGCGCCCCTATATTTTGAGCCCGGTGAGGGAATGTCTGCAGTTTCAGTCTATAACCGCAAAACTCCCTTCACCAGTTACTGGGGATAAGGCACCCAATCCCCGCCATTAAGGCGAATATACGCCTTGCCCTGATACTGCATCACGATGGCATTGTCATTCTCCGAGATCACCGCAGTCTGCGGCAGGTTCTGCGTCAGCACTTGCCAGTCGACGCTTGGCGCGCTGAATACCTTGCCATCCACCAGACGGGAAATCAGCTCAGACAGCGCCAGATAGCTGCTCGGCGTTTTAATCTCCACCGGGCTGCCCTGGTGCGGGGCCTGCATCCCTACCAGTTTGATACCAACCGGCGTATGGGTAATGTTCAGGCTTGGGATATCCCGCAGGCCAGACATCTGCATTTTGTCGCCCGCCAGCGCCGCACCGTGCTCCGGCACGATCACCACCATCACCTTGCGTCCGGATTTCTGAAGCTCATCAAGGAAGGTGTTCAACTGATCAAACAGCTTTTGCGCTCGAGGCTGATAATCGGCGGTCTGTTTACCCCCGACAAAGCGGTTGCCGTCATGCAGCGGGATCAGGTTGAAGAAGGTGGCGGTGCGGGCATCGCCGCCCTGTTTCTGCTGATCGAGCCAGCGGTTGAGCAGTTGTAGGTCGTTATAGATTGGTTCACCGTCGAATGAGGCCAGCTCATTGCCGATCCCTGCCTGGGACATCAGCGGAGCCTGCATATCACCTTGCTCACGCAGCTCTTTCAGGAAATTACCGAACACGCCAGAGTGATCCAGCATCAGCTGTTGTTTAAAGCCCAGCCTGGCCAGGTTGTCAAACAGATAACACTGCTGATTGGCGGGTTGATACAGATCGTGATGCGAAGGCTGGCCGCAGCTGGCGCGTAGCAGGCGGATGGCCGCTGGGCCGCTGTACGCGGTGGCCGAGTTGAAGTTGGTGAACATAATGTCCATCTTGGCCCACAGCGGATGGTTGCGCAGATTGACGGCATCCAGATCGGCCCAGGCCAGCGAACAGATGTTGATGATCAGCACGTCAAACGGTTGGGCATCGGCGGGTAAGGCGGCCGGGAAGGTGGTCGCTCGGGCTTTTTCCTGCTGGTAGAACTGCTCCAGGTAGGCCGTGAGGTTGGCATTGGTCGGTGGGCCATTGGCCGCAGGCAGATTGCCGCCTGGCGTGCTCGCCGTGGCCGGTGTAGACGGGGTATCCGTCACCGTAGCGGTATGGGTGGCAGGCAGCAAGGAGACCGCCGGGCCAGCAATATTGACCACGTTCAACCACACCAATGCCGCCACGGTAAATACCGTGATGCGTATCCATTGGGCCAGGAACAGGTAGGCAATCAGCAGCACGAAGGCGGCGCCAATCATCTGCCAGTTGATAAAGCGGTTGGTCAGCTCCAGTAGATAATCCGCGCTGAAACCGGTGAGCTGCGAGCCCTGGCTAAGGATGCTGTTAATCCCCGGTAGCCAGGTATCGTGGTAAAACAAACCGATACCGATAGGAATGGCGATCAGGTGACGCCAGCGGTGCCAGCGCGGCGACGGGATCGGCATCAGTAAAAAGGCCATAAACACCAGGTTGGGCAGCGCATGGAAGTTCAGATAGCCGAACCACAGCAGGCCGAACTTGACCAGGAAATAGAAGTTCCAGCCGCCAAGACCGCGCCAGTATCGCCATAAGGTATTGTTAGGTTGCGTTATTTTATCGTCACTCATGGTTATTTTTTACGCTTGATTTGAGAGGTGGAACCTGCGCGCACCCATAGCCCTGCCGACTTTAAATAGCGCGGTGATAACAACAAATTCTGCCAAGATCGGCGCCAGTTGGGGAAACGGCGATGCAGCAGGTATCCCGTAGGGATAAACACTATGGCGCACAGGAGCACCAGTTGCACGATATCGTCAAGTGCGTTCATGGCTGTTCCTCCTGCCCGAGGCTCATCAGGGTGAAGGGAATGGGTTCCCGGCGTTCGGTCTGGTGTTCCGTTTCTACGGCGTGGGTGGTGACAGCGGCCGATTGCAGCTTGCTGGCGGGGAGCGAAAACTCGATATGCTGCCGCATCAGCCTGATTTTATCGATAATATCGACATCCAGATGCCACACTACTCGGTTACTGAACGCCTCACTCACTGGCAGGCGGAAGACGAATTTCAGTGCAGTATCCAGATCGTTAATCCGGCAGGTGGAAAGGAACAGGAACAGTCGATTCTGCGCCACGGTCATGATGTCGCCAAAACGCCGCAAATGGCACAGCGTCATCGACTGGCGGGCGCTCAACCCCGGTGATGGGCGCAGGGCGACCATCACCCCTTTGCCATCTTCCGGCAACAGGGTATTTTCCATAAGGGAAGTCACCGCCCGGCTGAATTCCTCCAGCGGCAGGTAGCCTTTCAGTTGCATTGACCGCAAACCGGCGAGCAGGTTATCGATATCCGCCGGAATATGGCGCGATAGTCGCTGGCCCTGGATACCTTCCAGCATGGTCAAAAAATTGGAAAGCGGTGCCACGTGGGGCACGATCAGATTGGCACCGCAGGCCAGCAGCAGGCGTTCGTCGCTGTAGCGCAGGCTGGCGCTCATCTCGCGCACCACAATCTTCAGTCCGTCGCCCCTGCTGCGGCGCAGGCTATGGATCTGATGGGCCAACTCGTCAATTTCGTCACTTTGAAACAGGGCGAAGATCAGCGTGGCGGCGATGGTCAGCATGCCACGCTGCATCAACTTGGTATTGTCCTCAAACAGTTGCCAACTGGCCGATAGCGGCGGGGCGCCCTCGAGAATGCGTTGTTCCGCCAGGCACAGGCCCTCGTCGTTGCGTTCCGGGGTAGGGGAGGGTTGGTTACTGTCGTCTGCCCCTTGCCAGCCTTCCGGGCCTTCGGTCAGGGTGAACAACTGATTGGCATTGATGCCGTTTGCCGTGCTCCACCAGTGCACCAGATACTGGGCACTGCCTTGTAGCCCCTGCAGGCTGGCCAGGCCGTTGAGAATGCGGTGCTCGGCGGCTAGCTGGCCTTTGAGTTTACTCACGCCGCTGCCGTGGCTGAGTATCACCAGCGTACACTGCCGCTGGTGTAACCATTGGCCGAGTTGAGCGGCCCAGTTGCGCAATTCATCGCTGGTAAAGGTTTGCCACAGGCTGGCGTGGGCCAACAGGATCAGTAAGCGGTTGCTGGGTTTTAGCTCACGCATCAGATCGTCGGCCAAATGCAGCAGCGCCGCCTTTTTTTCTGGCAGGCTATATAAAGGAAACTTTTTAATCGCAGGGGAAAGAGGCGTGGCCAATAAAGTATCTACCTGATTGCCGCTACAAATCAGTGCCAACTGGGCATTTTCTTCCTGGGCGGCGATGATCTGCCGGCAAAATAGGTTGGCATCGCTCTGGCGATCGATATTCACCCAGTAAAAACCTGGGGATTGCATAGCCGACAATTCTTGCCAAATCCGTCGGATACCTAATGAAAAAGAGTTCGCCATAGATTTATTCTACTTTTGTTGAAAGTGGCGTAGACCAAACCCGAACGGGTCACTTTAAAAGCGTAATGCCAGAGTTAGCATAGCAAATCTAGCCATTAGAGGGATAATACCCGTTAAGATTCATCTTATTGGCCCAATTTTTTCCGAACGTTGCTATAGTCATTTAACATTAGCCTATTTTATAAGGCGGCAAGATGAATAATGATGCGTTAAGAGGGCTTCGGGAGAAAGCACCAGTAGAACTTCAGGACGATCTGCAGGCCTTGAGCCGCGCTTTTTCGTTGCCCAAGTTAAACTACATCGATATTGCACGCCAGGAACGGCTAGCACAAATGATGGTCCGCTGGCCGCTATTGGCGGAGCTGGCCAACAAGACGGGGAGTGCTTAAGCCATGCCGGTCATTGCACTGCAAGGGGTTCGGGGCGGTATTGGCACCACGTCAATCACTGCTGCGTTAGCTTGGGCGCTACAGCAGTTGGGCGAATCGGTACTGGCGATTGACCTGTCACCGGACAACCTGCTGCGATTACACTTTAATATGCCCTTCGAACTGAACCGGGGCTGGGCTCGTGCAGAGCTGGATGGCACCGGGTGGCAGCAAGGGGCAATGCGTTACTGCAAAAAACTCGATTTTCTGCCGTTTGGCCGGTTAAGCGCGGCCGAACGGGTAAAAGTACGGCAGCAACAGAGTGATACCCCACAACGTTGGCATGATTTTCTGGCTCAGCTGCGTGCTTCTGGGCAGTATCGCTGGATCCTGCTGGATATCCCGGCGGGTGATGGTCCCCAGATTGAACAGCAACTGGCGTTGGCCGACCAGGTTTTCCTGTTGCTTAACCCCGATGCCAATTGCCATGCGCGCCTGCATCAGCAATCGTTGCCTACGGGCTGCCACCTGCTGATTAATCACTACTCCTCGGCCAGCCCGTTGCAACAAGATCTGCATCAGCTGTGGCTGCAAACGCTGGCAGGTCTGTTGCCGCTGGTGATCCATCGTGATGAAGCGCTGGCGGAAGCGATGGCGGTCAAGCAGCCGCTGGGAGAGTATCGACCGGAAAGTCTGGCGGCCGACGAAGTGCTGACGCTGGCCAACTGGTGTCTGCTCAACCTGCAGGACGCCGAGGTATGAGCAGGGTATTGAGCCTGCTGCTGGTGCCTCCCGTTCACCGGGCGGTGCAACAACGCTACCGCGCTTATCGCCATGCGGGGGCTCCGGCATTTACCGCTGGCCTCACGACCCTGATGGTGGCCATCGGCTGGCTGTTGCTGCGGTTTGAGTCCCCTAGTTGGCAAAAGGTGCAGGCAGGCCAAAGCTATTGGTTCCCCCATATTTCTCCTCATCGTCCACGCCCGGCAGATGCACTGCGTTATTTGTTACAGGGGTTTTGGCTGCTAGTGACCCACAGCGGTCCGGCACCGATGGGACGATCCTACTTTGCCGGTTGGCACCGTTTGCAACTGCGTTATGCCAACTGGTTGCAAAGCTTGCCGCAACGCTTGCAGGGTGCCGGAATGGAGGAGCGTACGGTACAACGCCTTAATCGGATGAATCACCGGGTGCGTCGGGTGCTGTTTATCTTTGCTGGCCTATTGGCCGGGCTGCTGGCTCTGCTGTGCATTTCCCAGCCCTTTGAACTGCCCGCCCAGTTTATTTTTGTGCTGCTGTTGTGGTGTATTGCCATGGTGGTGCGGCGTATCCCGGGCCGGTTACCCAGCCTGATGCTGATTGTGCTGTCGCTGACCGTTTCCTGCCGTTATTTATGGTGGCGCTATACCTCAACGCTGAACTGGGACGATCCGCTCAGCCTGACCTGCGGCCTGCTATTGCTGGCAGCGGAAACCTATGCCTGGGTCGTGTTGGTGCTGGGCTACTTCCAGACCGTGTGGCCGTTGAATCGCCAGCCGGTGCCGATGCCTGCCGACAGTAACATCTGGCCGACCGTCGATCTGCTGGTGCCGACCTACAACGAAGATCTGGGCGTGGTGAAACCCACCGTTTATGCGGCGCTGGGCATCGACTGGCCGAAAGATAAAATCAACATCTATATCCTCGACGACGGTAACCGGCCAGAGTTTAAAGCCTTTGCCGCAGAGGTTGGGGTGAAATACATCGCCCGGCCGACCCATGAACACGCCAAAGCGGGCAATATCAACAATGCGCTCAAGCACGCTAGCGGTGATTTTGTTGCCATCTTCGACTGCGATCACGTTCCCACGCGTTCTTTCCTGCAACTGACCATGGGTTGGTTCTTTAAAGACAAGAAGCTGGCGATGCTGCAAACGCCGCACCACTTCTTTTCGCCCGACCCGTTTGAGCGCAACCTGGGGCGTTTTCGCCAGACGCCGAATGAAGGTACTTTGTTTTATGGGCTGGTGCAGGACGGCAATGATATGTGGGATGCCACTTTCTTCTGCGGCTCCTGCGCCATCTTGCGCCGGACGGCATTAGATGAGATCGGCGGTATCGCGGTGGAAACGGTGACCGAAGATGCCCATACCTCGCTGCGTCTGCACCGTCTTGGCCACACCTCTGCCTATATCCGTATTCCGCAGGCCGCCGGGCTGGCAACGGAAAGCCTGTCTGCCCATATCGGCCAACGTATTCGTTGGGCGCGCGGCATGGTGCAGATCTTCCGTTTGGATAACCCCCTGCTGGGCAAAGGGCTGAAGTTTGCCCAGCGCCTGTGCTATGCCAACGCGATGCTGCATTTCCTGTCCGGTATTCCGCGTCTGATCTTCCTGACCGCGCCGCTGGCGTTTTTGTTGATGCATGCTTACATCATCTTCGCGCCAGCCTTGGCGATTGCGTTGTATGTGCTGCCCCACATGATCCACGCCAGCCTGACCAACTCACGTATTCAGGGTAAATACCGCCACTCCTTCTGGAGTGAAATCTACGAAACCGTGCTGGCCTGGTATATCGCTCGACCGACCACCGTGGCCTTGTTCAACCCGCATAAAGGCAAGTTCAACGTCACCGCCAAAGGCGGGCTGGTTACGCAAGAGCACGTTGATTGGGTGATCACCCGGCCTTACCTGCTGTTGGTGACACTCAATCTGGCAGGCCTGGGTTTTGGCGTGTGGCGCTTTTTCTACGGCCCGACGGACGAGATGATGACGGTGGTGATCAGCCTGATTTGGGTGATCTATAACATGACCATCCTCGGTGGAGCGGTGGCCGTGGCGGTGGAGGCCAGGCAGGTACGGCAATCGCATCGCGTAGAGATCGCCATGCCTGCCGCGATAGCCCGGGCTGACGGACATCTGTTCCCCTGTACGTTGCGTGATTACTCCGATGGTGGCGTGGGTATCGAAATGCGTGTAGCGGATCGGTTGCAAGAGCATGACCAGATTGCGCTGCTGCTTAAACGTGGCCAGCAGGAGTTCAGCTTCCCTTGCGTGGTGACGCGATCTCATGGCCGCTCGGTGGGGGTCCGCTTGGTCGAACTCTCGACCCGCCAACATATCGAATTTATTCAATGCACCTTTGCCCGGGCGGATACCTGGGCACTGTGGCAAGACGCATTCCCGGAAGACCGGCCAGTGGACAGCCTGCGGGACGTACTGATGCTAGGTTTTCACGGCTACCGGCGCATGGCGGACTATGCGCCGCCAACGTTGCGCAAGATCCTGCTTGGCCTGACCTCGCTGGCCACCTGGATCCTGTCATTTATTCCGCATGGCGTAGGAAGAGACCGCGCTCCTACGGCCCCAGAGGCTGTGGCATAGGCTGTGTATCGTAACTGCCCGTTCGCAAGCCCGGCAAACCGGCCCCAACATTGATGATGATACGATGACGAGAAAAATAAACTGGTTTACCGCGCTGGCCTTAGGCATCAGTAGCTTATCTCAGGCGGAAACGGCCCCCACACCAGCGGCTGGCGTGACTTCGCCCCCGAGTACCGTGGCCGAAGCTCCGCTCACTGAACCTATGGGAGTGGTGGTGCCGCAAGCACCCGATGCGCCGGTGCGCGATGTAAAACTGCCGTTTACCGAGGTAGCACCACCGCCTGGCACCTTTATCCTGCGTGGCACCCGCCCTGAAGGCCAGATTGAGTTTAGCGTGCGCAGTGACGAAGTGGTTTCGCAGGCGGTGCTGGACCTGGAGTTTACCCCTTCACCGTCGCTGATCCCGGTGGAGTCGCACGTCAAGATCTACCTCAACGATGAGTTGATGGGGGTCATCACCATCGCCAAGGAGCAGTTGGGTAAGCCGAATCGTGTCCAGTTGCCGATCGATCCGCGCTATATCACCGATTTTAACCGCATTCGCCTGGTGTTTGTCAGCCATTACCAGAACATCTGTGAGAACCCGGCCAACAGCACGCTGTGGCTGGACGTCAGCAAATCCAGTTCGCTGAGCCTGCGTTACCAGACGTTGCCGGTGAAAAATGAGCTTTCCCACTTCCCGGAACCCTTCTTTGACAGCCGCGACGATCGGCCATTAACGCTGCCGATGGTGTTTGCCGGGCAACCGGACCTGGAACAACAGCGGGCGGCGGGGATCCTGGCCTCCTGGTTCGGCACTCAGGCGCAATGGCGCGGCCAGTCCTTCCCGACGCTGTTTAACCGCTTGCCAAGCCAGCACGCCATCGTGTTTGCCACCAATAAACAGCGCCCGGACTTCTTGAAAGATTATCCGGCGGTCAACGGGCCGACGGTGGAGATGATCAGCCACCCGGATAACCCCTATGTGAAGCTGCTGTTGGTGCAGGGCCGTGATGATAACGACCTGATCACGGCGGTGAAGGGCATCGCCCAGGGCAATATTCTGTTCCGTGGCCAGAATCTGAGCGTGGATAAGATTGAACAGTTGGCCGTTCGCCAGCCGTACGATGCGCCAAACTGGGTGCGTACCGATCGTGCGATGAAGTTCAGCGAACTGCAGCAATATGCCGAGCAGTTGCAGACTAACGGCGTCGAACCTGGGCCGATCTCACTGTCGATGAACCTGCCGCCGGATCTGTTCCTGATCCACAGCAACGGCATCGATATGCAGCTGAAATACCGCTATACCTCGCCGCGTATTGAAGATGGTTCCCGCCTGAGCATCAGCCTGAACAATCAGTTTGTGCAGTCCTATGCCCTGGTGCCGGAGCATGAGAAGGGCGCACAGCTGTTGCGCCTGCCGCTGGCCCAGGGATTGCTAGATTCTGACAAGGTGGTCAATATTCCGGTACTGAAGTTGGGGGCGACCAACCAGTTGCGCTTTGACTTCGATTACACCACGCTGCTGGCCAGCGGTGCCGAAGGGCGTTGTGAAACCTATTCCTTGGCGCCGAACCATGCGGTGATCGACGGCAATTCCACCATCGATTTCTCCGGCTATCGTCACTTTATTACCATGCCCGATCTACGCTCCTTTGCCAACGCCGGTTTCCCTTTCAGCCGCCTGGCAGATCTGTCGCAAACGTTGGTGCTGGTGAACAAACAGCCACAATCCGCTCAAGTGAGCGCCTTGCTCAACGCCATGGGTAACATGGGGGCGCAAACCGGTTATCCGGCGCTGGCTTTCTCGCTGTCCGATGACTGGTCGCAGGCCAAGGATAAGGACGCCGATATCCTGCTGATCGGCACCATTCCACCGGAACTGCGTGATGACAAGAAAATCAATCTGCTGGTAGAGGCGATGCTGAGCTGGGTGAAAATGCCGATGCGCCAACTGCCGCTGCCGAGTATGGATGTGCAGCAGGACGACGCCACACCGGGCAGTAAAACCACCATCAGCTCGGAAGGGGCGATGGCGGCCGTGATCGGCGTGCAGTCCCCGTTCCACGATCAGCGCAGTATTGTGGCCCTGCTGGCAGACAGCCCACGGGGTTATGAGTTACTGAACAATGCGCAGTTAGACAGCGGTAAGCGTGCGGCGATGTTTGGTTCCGTGGCTGTGATCCGTGAGTCCGGCGTCGATAGTTTGCGTGTGGGGGATGTTTACTACGTTGGCCATCTGCCGTGGTGGGAACGTATCTGGTTCGCGTTGTCGACGCATCCACTGTTGCTGGGCGCGATAGCCGCGCTGGTGGTGGTAATGGTGGCCCTGTTGCTGCGGCGTGGTCTGAAGGCCTTTAGCCGTCGTCGTCTGTCACCGGAAGATCGGGATTAATTGCCATGATGGGGATTTGCCTGCGCCGCCTGCTGCCTGGTCTGATGCTGCTTTGTGCGTTCAGCACGGCGGCAAGCTGTGATTGGCCTGCCTGGCAGCAGTACCAACAGTTTTATCTTAGCGAGGAAGGGCGGGTAATCGATCCCAGCAGCCCGAAGCGCATTACCACGTCCGAAGGGCAGAGCTATGGCATGTTCTTCGCGCTGGTGGCCAACGATCGGCCTGCCTTCGATAAGCTGTTGGCGTGGACGGAGAACAATCTCGCCTCTGGTGACCTGAGCGCACATCTGCCGGCTTGGTTGTGGGGGCAGGATGATAACAAGGCCTGGAAGGTGCTGGACAGCAACTCGGCTGCCGATGCGGATCTGTGGATTGCGTATAACCTGCTGGAGGCGGGGCGGCTGTGGCAAAGCCGCCGCTATCAAACATTGGGCACGCTGTTGTTGCAACGGATTGGCCGTGAAGAGGTGGCGAATATCCCCGGTTTGGGGCTGATGCTGCTGCCGGGGAAGATGGGTTTTGTGGCCGAGGACCGCTGGCGCTTGAACCCTAGCTATTTACCGCCGCAGTTGCTGGCCCGCTTTGCCCAATTGAACGGGCCGTGGCGAGCGATGCAGAAAACCAGCCAGCGGTTGCTGTTGGAAACGGCTCCGCAAGGATTTTCACCAGACTGGGCCGAGTGGCAAGCGGGCAAAGGCTGGCAGCCCGATCCCGTCAAACCTGATGTCGGCAGCTATGACGCCATCCGCGTTTATCTCTGGGCCGGGATGTTGGCGGACGACGATCCCCATAAAGCGGCGCTGATGAAGCAGTTCCAACCGATGGTACGCCTTACCGCCCAGCTTGGTGCAGTGCCGGAGACGGTCGATACAGCTAGCGGAAAAGCCAACGGTACTGGCCCGGTAGGCTTCTCCGCCGCGATGTTGCCGTTATTGGCCGCACAGCCTGATGCCCTGGCGGTGCAACGCCAACGTATTCAGGATAACCCTCTGGGTAATGATGCCTATTTCAGCGCCTCTTTGCTGCTGTTCGGCCAGGGATGGGATCAGCAACGCTATCGTTTCAATCGTCAGGGTGAACTTCAACCCGCCTGGAGTAGCCAATGCGCAACTTCACACTAGGCTGGCTAAGCCTGTTTCCTTTAAGTCTGGCTTTGCTGCCGCAGGCGCAGAGTGCCGAGAGCGTTGCCCCGGAGCAATGGCTGCTTGAGCAGGTACGCATCGGCGAAGCCAGCAACAAAGATGAACTGGTACGTCAATCGCTGTATCGTCTTGATCTGATGGATCCGAATAATCCTGATGTGATAGCGGCGCGTATGCGCCTGGCGTTGCGGCAGGGGAATCAGGTCTTGGCGCAGCAACAGTTGGATAAGCTGAAGGGGGTGGCACCACAATCGCCGGTGTTCCGCCAGGCAGAAATGAACATGCTGCTGACCCAGCCGGAAACCCGCCAGAAGCTGCAACAGGCACGCCTGATGGCGGCCGCAGGGCGCTTGCCGGAGGCTAAAGCCCAGTACGACGAGCTGTTTCACGGCAATCTGCCAACGCTCGATCTGGCGGTGGAGTATTGGCGTCTGGTGGCCAGGCTACCCGGCCAGGAATTAGCAGCGACAAAGCAACTACAGGCGCTGGATCGGCAATATCCCGGCAACATCACGCTGCGCATGGCGCTGGCGCGGATGCTGTTCAGCCAGGATCGCGACGCTCAGGCCTATGAACTGTTACAGCAAGTGGCGGCCGATCCGGCAGGCCGCGGTTCTGCGGCGGACTTGTGGTTGGAACAGGTCAAAGCGTTGCCCGTCAGCCCGCAGAGCGTGGCGGCGTTGAACCGTTTCCTCGGTGTGTTTGAAAGTGGTGAACAGGCGCTTAGCGCACAACAGGAACTGGCGCGCCAGCGGACGCTGTTGGCCGATCCGGCCTATCGCGCGCGCATGACCGGGCTGGCGCAGGTGAATAAAGGCGGCGGTCGTGCGGCAATCCCGGAACTGAAAAAAGCGCTATCGAGTGCGCCTAATGATGCCGAAGTGCTTGGCGCACTTGGCTTGGCCTATTCCCGCGCCGGCAACCGGCAGCAGGCGTTGAGCCTGTTCCAACAGGCGCAGAAGGCAGACAAGGATAACTACGACAGCAGCAAATGGCAGAGCCTGATCAAAACCACCCGTTACTGGCTGGCGATCGATGCGGGTGACAAGGCGTTAAAGGCCAATAACCTGCCGTTGGCACAGCAACAATACCAGCAGGCACGGCAGATTGATAACAGTGACAGCGATGCGTTGATCGGCCTGGGCGACGTTGCCGTCGCCCGTAAGGATGATGCTGCCGCCGAGCGCTATTATCAGCAGGCTCTGCGCCTGGATCCGGGCAGCGGTAGCGCGGTGCGGGGTTTGGTGAATATCTACCAGCGGCAGTCGCCACAAAAAGCGCTGGCCTACCTTAATGGTCTGCCCCGCGTGCAGCAGAACAAGCTGCGCAGCACCCTCGACGGGCTGCAATTGGATATGCTCAAACAGCAGGCCGACGAACTGGCCCAGCGACAGCAGTGGCCAGAGGCGGCGGAAAAGTACCGGCAGGCGCACCAGAAGGATCCTGATGACGTCTGGCTGACCTACCACTATGCGCAGACGCTGCGTCAGGCCGGGCAACCGCAGCAGGCCGACATACTGATGCGTCAACTGGCCGCGAAGAAGTCCGGCGATCCGCAGCAGGTTTACGCTTATGCGCTGTACCTGGCTGGCAGCGATCGTGATAACCAGGCGTTGGCCCAGTTGAATACCTTGCCCAAAGCGCAGTGGAACGACGGGATGCGTGAGATGGCCCAGCGTTTGCAGATGCAGGCCACGCTCGATCATGCCGAACGGCTCCGAACTGCCGGTGATGAACCCGCAGCCATCGCCTATCTGCGCCAGCAGCCCCCGGCAACGCGCATCGACCTGACCTTGGCTGACTGGGCGCTGGAGCGGGGAGAGTATGACGAGGCGCTGGCGGATTATCAGCGGGTGCGTGCTCGTGAGCCGAATAATCCGGATGCGCGTTTGGGGGAGATTGAAGCCTATGTGGCTCAAGGTCAGCTGAGCGAGGCCCGCCAACGGCTGCAAACGGCACCGGTGCAACCGGACGAGTCGATCAATGGCCAGCGCCGTGTTGCCAATGCCTGGACGGCGGTGGGTGAGCCGCAGAAAGCGACCGATATCTTCACACGGTTAAAAGTGGCTGCCCAGCAAGAGCCGCCGGGACAGGCCAAAGCCTTGGTGTATCGTGATGCTGCCAGGCTGGAACAAAAGCAGTTGCAACCGCAACCGGCGCAGCAGGATTATCGCCAGGCGATGGTGGCCAGCGGCATTGCGCCAACGGTTCCTGAGGATAATGACGGTTATACCCGTCTGACCCGCAATAACGCGACGGATGACTGGCTAAAACGCGGCATTCGCTCCGATGCCGCCGATCTTTATCGCCAACAGGACGTCAGGGTCACGCTCGATCATGACTACTGGCGTTCGAGCGGTACCGGTGGCATCTCGGATTATCAGGCACATGACACCATGTTGCAGTTGGATATGCCGCTGTATGACGGCCGGGCGTTCCTGCGTACCGACACCGTCCAACTGAACGCGGGCAGCTTCTCGACCGATAATAACGGCAAGTACTTCGAAACCTTTGGCACCTGTAACACGCAGGGTTGCAGCGGTAACGAACGGCAAAAAACCACCGGCACTAGCGTGGCGGCCGGTTGGGCCAACGACCATTGGCAAACCGATATCGGCACTACCCCGATGGGATTTGAGGTGGTGGATTGGGTCGGCGGCGTGGCCTATAGCGGTGACTGGAATCATATCGGTTGGACGCTGGGCGCCTCACGGCGGCCGATTACCAGCTCGCTGTTGGCCTTCGGCGGGACGCGCGATCCGAACACCGGCACTACCTGGGGCGGCGTACGTGCTACCGGTATCAACCTGAGCGCCAGCTACGATCGCGGTGAAGCCAACGGCGTGTGGGCCGATCTCAGTGCTCATCAGCTTACCGGCCAGAATGTCGAGGATAACCAGCGCCAGCGCTTGATGGCCGGTTATTACTATAAGGTGATAAACGAAGATAACCGCCGTGCCACCGTTGGGCTGAGCACCATGCTCTGGCACTATCAGAAGGACTTGAGCGGTTACTCTCTTGGGCAGGGGGGCTATTACAGCCCGCAGCAATATGTTTCGCTGGCGGTGCCGGTGAACTATCGCCAGCGCACGGAAAACTGGTCGTGGGAAGTGGGGGGATCGGTGTCGATTTCGCACTCGAAAACCAACGATGAAAAACGCTATCCCCTGCAAGGACTGATCCCAAGCTCCCTGCCAGACAGGGACGCAGTGGAAAGCGGTGGCTCCTCCTCTGGCGTGGGCTACACGCTGCGAGCTCTGATCGAACGCCGCCTCAGTTCCCATTGGACGCTGGGGGCCGGCATCGATATTCAACAGGCTAAAGACTATACCCCGAGCCATGCGTTGATTTATCTGCGTTACTCGCTCGCCGGTTGGCAGGGCGATCTCGATCTGCCACCGCAGCCGCTGACGCCTTACGCCGACTTCAAGTAACGTGAAATTGGTCGATTCGTGGTGTCGCCCACAGGGTAGTTTTGCTACCCTGTGGCTATTCCGGCTAGGATAATACCGAAACCCGCGCTTTTCCTGCTGCCACCAGGCGGTTGGTAAGGAAAACACGCGGGGCAATCGAGTATACTCAAGCCGCTTATCCAGCAAGCAATTTTTCCCCTTACCCCAGTCCCTCCTTGCAGGAACTGATATGGAGCTGCGGTCAGGCACAAGAGTCAGGTTTTAGAGCATTCAATCCCTTCTCCCTGTGGGAGTGGGTTAGGGTGAGGGGGGCATAACTCTCTATCCGTCCTTATCAATCTAGGAGTGCAGGTTTTTGCGGGTCAGGCGTTCATTAACGATTAAGCAGATGGCGGCGGTGTCTGGTGTGGCACTGGTGACGATCTGTATCTTCATCGTGATCCAGTTATTCCACTTTGTGCATCAGCGCAGGGATGACTACGCTCAGCAACTGGAGAATGTAGCCCAGGCCGTGCGTCAGCCTCTGGCAGAAGCCGTGCTGCGGATGGATGTGCCGGAAACCAAACGCGTGCTCAACTCTCTGCAGCCAGTGGGGATCCTCACCCGAGCGGATATCGTCCTGCCGAACGAGTTTCAGGCGCTGCATGCCAATTTCCCGCCGGAACGCCCGGTCCCTGCGCTAGTGGCGCGTATCTTTGAGCTGCCGGTACAGATTTCTGTGCCGCTCTATTCGCTTGAGCGGGTGCCTGCCAACCCTCAGCCGCTGGCCTATCTGGTGTTGCAGGCCGATTCGTACCGCATGTATCAGTTTATCCTCAGCACGTTATCGACCATGCTGTCGACCTATCTGCTGTTGGCGCTGATCCTGTCGATTGCCGTTAGCTGGTGCATGAACCGGCTGTTGGTTTATCCATTGCGAGCCATGGCGCGCGAACTGGAAAATGTCCCTCAGGAAGATCTCCCTTACCATCAACTGATGTTGCCAGCCCAACATCAGGACGATGAATTGGGCTTGCTGGTGCGCAATTACAACCGCAACCAGCAAACGCTGGCCAAGGCGCATACCGCCATGAGCCGCCTGAGCACCCATAACTCGATGACCGAATTACCCAATCCGGTGCTGTTTGCTGCGCTGCTTGAAGAGCATATTGCTGCCAGTATGCGACCACCGCGCTTTAATCTGTTGGTCGTGGGGATCGAAACCCTGCATGAAGCCTCCGGCGCGCTGAACCCATCCATGCGTGAAGCGCTGTTGCTGACGCTGGCGAAAAAGCTGCGTCAGGTTATCGGCGTGGACTGCGTGCTGGCACAGCTGAGCAATGCCGAGTTTGCCATCCTGGCGAAAAATATTGAGCAACCCATTCACGCCATGCAGTTGGCCAGAAGAGTGATGGCGGCCATCAACGCGCCACTGAACCTGCAACAGAAGATGCCGCTGCGGCCAAGCGCCAGTATCGGCATTGCCCATTATCCCAATTCGGGGGAAAGCGCGGAGCAACTGCTGCGTAGTGCCACCTCGGCCATGATGTCGGCGCATCGTGAGGGTAAAAATCAGATCCTGTTCTTCGAACCTTGCCTGACCGAAAAAACCCAAAAACGTCTGACGCAGGAAAGCGAGATCCTGCAGGCCTTGGAGCAAGGTCAGTTTGCGCTATTCCTGCAACCGCAGTGGGATATGCAAACCAATCAGGTGACCGGCGCGGAAGCCCTGCTGCGTTGGCAACTGCCAGACGGGCAGATTATTCTCCCGGCGGATGTGATCCCGCTGGCGGAGGAGTTGGACGTGATCGTGCCACTGGGTAACTGGGTGCTGGAAGAGTCATGCCGTATTCTGGCCGCGTGGCAATCCCAGGGCATCACGTTGCCGTTGGCGGTAAATATTTCGCCGATCCAGCTGCAGCATAAAGACTTTGTGCCCCAGTTGAAACGGCTGCTGGCCGAGCACCAGATCGACCCGCATAAGCTGCTGCTGGAAATCACCGAGACGGTGCGTATCCACGACCTTGATGAGGCGTTGGAATTACTACGTCAGTTGCATGATTTAGGCGTGTTGATCGCCTTGGATGATTTTGGCATGGGCTATGCCAGCCTGAATTACCTCAATCGTCTGAAATCCTTGCCGATCGATCTGATTAAAATCGACAAAAGCTTTATCGATGGCCTGCCAGAGGACGATGCGATGGTGCGGATCGTCAGCTCGATTTCCGAGGTGCTTAACCTGCCGGTAATGGCGGAAGGGGTGGAAACCGCGGCGCAGCGAGACTGGCTATTACAGCACG
Organism: Serratia sp. N21D137; assembly: GCF_047530005.1. Lineage (NCBI taxonomy): Bacteria > Pseudomonadati > Pseudomonadota > Gammaproteobacteria > Enterobacterales > Yersiniaceae > Serratia > Serratia sp. N21D137. The sequence goes on along the minus strand of NZ_JBLJAJ010000026.1, from coordinate 27,368 downwards.
GTATTCGTACTGGCCAGGGTTTCCTGTTTGCCAAACCCTTGCCCCGTCATGAGTTTGAAGCGCAGTTTACCTCGGTTGCCAAAGCGTGACCTGGTTGACCTGATGCTGAATTTTTATCCTCCCTCTGGTACTTTTCAGGCGGGAGAGGCCGCTTTATTTCCCCAATCAAAAACTAGTTTCTACTGCTACCCAATCTGAGTTAATGCAAAGGAAAGTTGACGTAACGCCGGAACTTGTACACTGACTGACGCGTTTCAGCTCTTAAATTCACACCATTAGGCCTGGATTTTTCCATCAAGTTATTTCCATGTTGTTATGGGGGTGTTATTTTCCGCGCAAGCGATAAACAGGACGGACGAGTGATTGCCCGCCTGCCGCGTTGTCCCCCCCCAAAGGATGTGCTAATGAAAACAACTATATTTAAGAGCCTCTATTTTCAGGTGTTAACAGCGATTACGCTGGGGATCCTGCTTGGCCATTTCTACCCTGAACTCGGTGCCCAGATGAAACCCCTGGGCGATGGATTTGTTAAATTAATCAAAATGATTATCGCTCCGGTGATCTTCTGCACCGTGGTGACCGGCATCGCGGGCATGGAAAGCATGAAGGCCGTGGGCCGTACCGGGGCGATTGCCCTGCTGTACTTTGAAATCGTCAGTACCATTGCATTGCTGATCGGCTTGGTGATCGTTAACGTGGTGCAACCCGGTGCCGGGATGAACGTTGATGCGGGAACGCTGGATGCCAAAGCGGTGGCAGTCTATGCCGAGCAGGCTTCGCAGCAGGGCATCGTGCCTTTCCTGCTGGATATTATCCCGGGTAGCGTGGTCGGTGCCTTTGCCAGCGGCAACATCTTGCAGGTGCTGCTGTTTGCGGTGCTGTTTGGTTTTGCTCTGCATCGCCTGGGTGAGAAAGGCCAGGTGATCTTTAACGTCATCGACAGCTTCTCCCGCGTTATTTTCGGCATCATCAATATGATCATGCGCCTGGCGCCGCTGGGGGCCTTTGGTGCCATGGCGTTCACTATCGGTAAATACGGTGTGGGCACCCTGTTGCAACTGGGCCAGCTGATTGTCTGCTTCTATGTCACCTGTGTGCTGTTTGTGGTGGTGGTGCTGGGCTCGATTGCCCGTTACAACGGCTTCAATATCTTCAAATTTATTCGCTATATCAAAGAAGAACTGCTGATCGTACTGGGTACCTCGTCTTCCGAATCGGTGCTGCCACGCATGCTCGATAAAATGGAAAATCTGGGGTGCAAGAAATCGGTGGTAGGTCTGGTGATCCCGACGGGTTACTCGTTCAACCTTGACGGCACCTCGATCTATCTGACGATGGCGGCGGTGTTTATCGCCCAGGCAACCAACACCCATATGGACATCATGCATCAGGTGACCTTGTTGGTGGTGCTGCTGCTCTCCTCGAAAGGGGCTGCAGGGGTAACAGGCAGTGGCTTTATCGTACTTGCGGCGACCATTTCGGCAGTAGGACATTTACCGCTGGCCGGTCTGGCGCTGATCCTCGGTATCGACCGCTTTATGTCCGAAGCCCGCGCCTTGACCAACCTGGTCGGAAACGGTGTGGCAACGGTAGTGGTGGCCAAATGGTGTAACCAACTGGATGAGAAGCAGCTGCAAGACGTGCTGAATAACAGAACAGATAAGGTTGCTACTGACAAAAAGCTGCCTTCTGCCTAAGTTTTTTCCTATCTTCAATATCGGCTGCCATGGCAGCCGATGTCATTCCCCCTTGCTTCTTGTTCATTTTTTCTCCATAACACCCTACAGCTATTATTTTTCACTGTGATGAGTGACATCCGCCAAGGCGCGCGGTCTAACAGAATGGTACACTTTGCGCTTTCCGCCCTACGGTGAAACTCAGGGTGTGATCGTTGCTGTGCCACGCACAGTTCAGGCCGTACTCGTCAACATCGCGGCGAGACGATGCCTTATATTCCAATGAACGGAATATCCGTATTTGCATAAAAATTGGCTAGTCATTAAGTAGGGGTTCACATGCAGGGCACCAGAATTCGTCTTTTAGTGGGTGGGCTGCTGTTGGTTGCGGCCAACGGCAGCGTGCACGCTGAAGCGCTACAACCTGATCCTGCCTGGCAGCAGGGGCAGCTGAATAACGGTTTTTCTTGGCAGATCCTTGATACACCACAGCGCCCGAGCGATCGCGTTGAGTTAAGGTTGATGGTCAATACCGGATCGCTGGTGGAGTCGGCCCAGCAGATCGGTTTTGCCCATTTGCTGCCGCGTATTGCGATTACGCGCAGCGAGAGTTTTACCCAGCCGCAGCTACAGTCGCTGTGGCAACAGAGCGTGGACAGTGAACGGCCATTGCCGCCAGCCATTAGCTCTTATGATTTCACCATCTACAACCTTAGCCTGCCCAATAACCGCCCCGATCTGTTGAAAGAGGCGCTGGCCTGGCTGGCGGATACCACGGGTAAGCTGGCTATCGATGAGCCAACGGTAGAGGCGGTGATGAATGCCAATATGGATCCTATCGGTATCTTCCCGCCGGATCCCAAAGACAGCTGGTGGCGTTATCGCCTGAAAGGCTCAACGTTACTGGCACACGATCCGGGCCAATCGGTCAAGCGGCCTGTCAATATCGAGCAACTGCAGAAATTTTATCAGCAGTGGTATACCCCAGATGCCATGACGTTATACGTGGTGGGTAAAGTTGATAGCCGTAGCCTGACCGAACAGATCAACAAGGCGTTCTCGCCTCTCCAAGGCAAGCGCGAAGCGCCGGCAACTATGCCAACCCTGACTCCTCTGCCGCCGCAGCCAGTCAGTCTGATCAGCGATCAGGTGAAGCAGGATACGCTGTCGATCATGTGGGATACGCCATGGCATCCGATTCGCGATTCGCAAAGCCTGAGCCGTTACTGGCGCAGTGATATGGCCCGTGAAGCCCTGTTCTGGCACATTCAGCAGGTGCTGCAAAAGAGCGAGCAGAAAAACATCAAGCTGGGCTTTGACTGCCGGGTGCAGTACCAACGCGCCCAGTGTGCGATCCATCTGAATTCACCGAATGATAATCTGAACAGCGGACTGGCCTTTATTGCCCGCGAATTGGCTAATGTGCGTAACAACGGCCTGTCTCAGGATGAGTTCAATGCCTTGCTGGCACAGAAAACCGATCAGTTGAGCAAACTGTTTGCCACCTATGCCCGCACTGATACCGACGTGCTGATGAGCCAGCGTCTGCGTTCACAGCAAAGTGGCGTAGTGGATATCGCTCCGGAGCAATACCAGAAGCTGCGTCAGGCCTTCTTGTCGTCGCTGACGCTGGAATCGCTGAATCAGGAACTGAAGCTGCAACTGTCGCAGGATGCCACCCTGGTGCTGTTACAGCCGAAGGGGGAGCCGGAGATGAATATGAAGCAGCTACAGGAAACCTATAACGGCATCATGGCGCCAGCACCGGCCGTAGTGAGCGAAGAGCCAAAACCGGCGGAAGCGGCTACCGCAGCACCGGAAGCCAGTGCACAGTAATCATTGACCCCTCACCCCAACCCTCTCCCACAGGGAGAGGGAGCTTGTCCGGTGTTGTGGTCAAGTATTGTGATCGATCTGTCCCTAGGTAAAAGGGGCCTTAATTGGTGCCGTGATCGTTCAATTCCCTACGTAAAGGGAGCTGATTGGGTACTGTGGCGAGGTAATTTGCTGTAACTGATAGCTAGCTCGATCGGTCCCCTCTCCCTGTGGGAGAGGGTTAGGGTGAGGGGCCTAGTTGCGATAAAGTACCTTGATGATGTGATAGCCGAACTGGGTTTTCACCGGGCCATAGGGTTTGAGCAACGGGATGCTGAACACCGCCTTATCGAAGGCTGCGACCATAGTCCCCTTGTTGAACTCACCCAGGGAGCCGCCGTTGCGCTTGGACGGGCAGCTCGAGTATTTGCGCGCCAGCGTATCGAAGCTGACACCGCGCTTGAGTTTGGCCAACAGTTCGTTGGCCAGTGTTTCGTTATCCACCAGGATGTGCAGCGCGCTAGCGGTCTTTGCCATCTTAATAATCCAATCAGTCGTGTAGAATTTGCCGCCATTATACCTGTTAAATCTGTTTGGCGCTTTCTGCTACAATCCCTCTCCCCAGCACTCCAAAATTGAGCAACAAAGCGCCATGCGATTAAACCCCAGCCAACAACAAGCCGTCGAATTCGTTACCGGGCCTTGCCTGGTGCTGGCCGGTGCCGGTTCCGGCAAAACGCGTGTGATCACCAATAAAATCGCCCACCTGATCCACCAATGTGGCTATCAGGCGCGGCATATTGCCGCCGTAACCTTTACCAACAAGGCGGCGCGTGAGATGAAAGAGCGTGTGGCGCAAACCATGGGGCGCAAAGAGTCGCGTGGCTTGATGATCTCCACTTTCCATACGCTGGGGCTGGAGGTGATCAAACGCGAATATGCCGCGTTGGGGATGAAGTCCAACTTCTCGCTGTTTGACGATCAAGACCAGCTCGCGTTGTTGAAGGAACTGACCGAGAAGTGGCTGGAAAACGACAAGACTCTGGTGGCACAGCTGATCTCGACCATTTCCAACTGGAAGAACGATCTGGTGGATCCGCAGCGGGCAATGGGGCTGGCGCGCTCCGAGCGGGACAAACTGTTCGCCCACTGCTACGGGCTGTATCACGATCACATGAGGGCCTGTAACGTCCTGGATTTTGACGATCTGATCCTGCTGCCTACCTTGTTGCTACAGCGTAATGAGGAGGTGCGTGAGCGCTGGCAGAACCGTATCCGCTACCTGCTGGTGGATGAATATCAGGACACCAACACCAGTCAGTACGAACTGGTGAAACTGCTGGTGGGTCACCGCGCACGCTTTACCGTGGTGGGGGATGACGATCAGTCGATCTACTCCTGGCGCGGTGCGCGTCCGCAGAACCTGGTACTGCTAAAGGAAGATTTTCCGGCGTTGCAGGTGATCAAGCTGGAGCAGAACTACCGTTCCAGCGAACGTATTTTGAAAGCGGCCAACATCCTGATTGCCAACAACCCGCACGTCTTTGAAAAACGCCTGTTCTCTGAGCTGGGCTACGGCGAAGAGTTGAAGGTGGTCACGGCCAACAATGAAGATCACGAGGCCGAGCGGGTGGTGGGGGAACTGATCGCCCATCACTTTGTGAAGAAAACCAATTACGGCGACTATGCGATCCTCTATCGCGGAAACCACCAGTCGCGGCTGTTTGAAAAAATGCTGATGCAGAACCGCATTCCGTACAAGATTTCTGGCGGCACCTCGTTCTTCTCGCGCCCGGAAATCAAGGATTTGCTGGCCTATCTGCGGGTTTTGACCAACCAGGATGACGACAGCGCCTTCCTGCGTATCGTCAACACGCCGAAGCGGGAAATTGGCCCGGCGACGCTGCAAAAGTTGGGGGAGTGGGCCAATCAGCGTAACAAGAGCCTGTTCCGCGCCAGCTTCGATCTTGGCCTTGGTCAGTATCTAACCGGGCGGGGGTTGGAGTCTTTACAGCGTTTCACCCACTGGATGGAAGGGATCATCCAAATGGTGGAGCGTGAGCCGGTGGCAGCGGTGCGCGATCTGATCCGCGGCATCGACTATGAAAGCTGGTTGTTTGAAACCTCGCCCAGCCCGAAAGCGGCCGAAATGCGCATGAAAAACGTCAACACGCTGTTTGGCTGGATGACCGAGATGCTGGAAGGCAACGATCTGGATGAACCGATGACGCTGACCCAGGTGGTCACGCGCTTTACGTTGCGTGACATGATGGAGCGTGGCGAAAGCGATGAAGAGCTGGATCAGGTACAGCTGATGACCCTGCATGCTTCCAAGGGATTGGAATTCCCCTATGTGTTCCTGGTGGGGATGGAAGAGGGGTTATTGCCGCATCAGAGCAGCATTGACGAGGATAATGTCGATGAAGAGCGGCGTCTGGCCTATGTTGGGATCACTCGTGCCCAGAAAGAGCTGATTTTCACCCTGTGTCGCGAACGTCGCCAGTACGGTGAACTGGTGCGGCCAGAACCCAGCCGTTTCCTGTTGGAATTGCCGCAGGACGATCTGGCCTGGGAGTCGGAACGCAAAGTCGTTAGCCCGCAGGAGCGGATGGAGAAGGGCCAGAGCCATTTGGCCAGCGTGAAGGCGATGCTGGCCAAGGCTAAGGGCGGTAGCTGAGGGGCGTTTTTAAGACTGCTCTTCCAAAAACAGAGGCCAGTGGGCATAGCTCTGCCAGTGGCTTTCCTGATCCAGCGCCTCTGCGCGCAGCGGATGTCGTTCCAACCAGCCGCGCGGCAAAATCACATGCAACTCTTCATCGTTGGCACGCAGGCGTACCGCGGGCAGGGTATCGTCACGGCGGCGGCTGGCAAAGATGATGGCCAGACGTAACAGACGACACATGCGCTGTGCCACGCGGGGTGGCACGGCGTTCTGTTGGCTCAGCAGCGGCAGATCGAGGGCATTGCTCTGGTTTTGCAACAGGGTAGCTAACAGTTTTTTCTGCGCCGGGGTAAAGCCAGGTAAATCAAGATGGCTGACCAGATAGGCGGCGTGTTGAGGAGCCTGTTTGAAATCGACGCTCAGGCCGATTTCGTGGATCAGGCACGCCGCATGCAGTAGTTCACGACATCGCGTATCCAATTGCCATTCGTTGGTGGTCTGCAAACAGAAGTTCGCGGCCAATTGGCTGACGCGTTCGGCCTGCTCGATATCCAGCAGGTAACGGCGTTGCAGGTTGCGTAATGTGCGGCTGCGGATATCCTGCTCGACCGGCAGATGCAACATGCCATACACCAGCCCTTCGCGCAGAGCGCCACCGGCCAGCGTCATGCTTTCAATGCCTAACTCCTGGAAAATGGCCAGCAGTATCGACAGGCCGCTTGGGAACACCAAGGCACGTTCCAGCGTCAGCCCTTCGATTTCCAGCTCTTCCAGCTTGCCACACTGAATGGCTCGTTGTTTCAACTGCCGCAGTTTGGGCAGGGTAATACGTTCGTCCATCCCCTGCGCCACCATGATTTCCTGTAGCGCTTGCACGGTTCCGGAGGCACCGACGCAAATCTGCCAGCCATGTTGGCGAAGTTGTGCGGCTATCGGCCGCACCTTTTCACGCGCGGCCTGTTCGGCGGCTTCGAAGTTATCCCGCTCCAGGTTGCGATCGCTGAAGAAGCGTTCGAGCCAGGTGACACAGCCCATCGAAAGGCTATACAACTGCGCGGCTTGCGCCCCTGTCCCTACGACCAACTCCGTGCTGCCACCCCCGATATCGACCACCAGACGCCGATCCGGGCCGCCGGTGGTATGGGCAACGCCGTGGTAGATCAGGCGGGCTTCTTCTTCGCCGCTGATGACCTGAACGGGGCAGCCAAGGATAGTTTCGGCGGTTTGCAGGAATTCGGCCGCGTTGTTGGCCAGGCGCAGCGTTGCGGTGGCGACGACCCGAATTTGATCGCGCGGGATATCCTGCAGGCGTTCCGAGAACAGCCGCAGACATTGCCAACCGCGCTGCATGGCTTCCTGTGACAGGTGATTGTGCTGATCCAGCCCGGCCGCCAGGCGCACTTTGCGCTTGATGCGAGCTAGCGTCTGGATACTGCCAGCCACCTCACGTACCACCAACATATGAAAACTGTTGGAACCCAGATCGATGGCGGCATAGAGGGTGCTGGAACCTGGCATAGTCGTCTATTAGCCCGAACGTTTACGGTTGTTACGCGGCGCACCACCACGACGTGGCGCGGAAGAGTTACGGCGTGGGCCGTTGTTGCCACGAGGGCGCACCAGGCGCTTCGGTGCTGGCAGATCGCTCAGCAGCGCATCGCTGTTGTACTTGCTCACCGGAATGCTGTGGCCGGTATAAGTCTCGATGGCGGGCAGATTCAGCGCGTACTCTTCACAGGCCAGGCTGATGGAGTGACCGCTTTCGCCCGCGCGGCCTGTACGGCCAATGCGGTGCACGTAGTCTTCGCAGTCATCCGGCAGATCGTAGTTGAAGACGTGAGTCACCAACGGAATATGCAGGCCGCGTGCGGCGACATCGGTGGCGACCAGGATATCCAGGTTACCTTTGGTGAAGTCGTCCAGAATACGCAGGCGTTTTTTCTGCGCCACGTCGCCGGTCAGCAGGCCTACGCGGTGACCATCGGCAGCCAGATGGCCCCAGATGTCTTCACAGCGGTGCTTGGTGTTGGCGAAGATGATGCAGCGGTCCGGCCACTCTTCCTCGATCAGCGTCTGCAGCAGGCGCATCTTTTCTTCGTTGGAAGGGTAGAACAGCTCTTCCTGAATGCGGTGGCCGGTTTTCTGTTCCGGTTCAACTTCCACATATTCGGCATTGTTCATCTGCTCAAAGGCCAGCTCGCGTACGCGATAGGACAGGGTGGCAGAGAACAACATGTTCAGGCGTTGATCGACCGCAGGCATACGGCGGAACAGCCAGCGGATATCTTTGATAAAGCCCAGATCGTACATGCGGTCGGCTTCATCGAGCACCACAACCTGGATAGCACCCAGATCGATATAATTTTGTTTGGCGTAGTCGATTAAACGGCCGGTGGTCCCCACCAGAATATCTACGCCGCTTTCCAGCACTTTCAGCTGTTTGTCATAGCCATCACCGCCGTAGGCCAGGCCAAGCTTCAACCCGGTAGACTGCGACAGCGCTTCTGCATCGGAATGGATCTGCACCGCCAGTTCACGCGTAGGCGCCATGATCAAGGCGCGCGGCTGGTTGGTCTGGCGACCTTCTTTCGCCGGGTGGGACAGCAAATAGTGAAAAGTAGACGCTAAAAATGCCAGCGTCTTTCCGGTACCGGTTTGCGCCTGACCTGCAACGTCGCGCCCACTGAGGGTGAGCGGCAATGCCAACGCCTGGATGGGCGTGCAGTTGTGAAACCCTTTTTTCTCAAGGGCTTCAAGGACTAACGGGTGCAGGGCGAAGTCGGAAAACTTCTGTTCGGTCAAGTGTGTTTTGCTCATAGTGTGGTAGAATATCAGCTAACTATTGCTTTACGAAAGCATATCCGTTGAAATAAAAGCGGTGAAATAAAATCACCTGAGTTGGTTTGATGCTACACCAACAAGGTAGACCTAATCCTGTGGAGTAGAACATGAGCGATAAAATTATTCACCTGACTGACGACAGCTTCGATTCCGATGTGCTGAAAGCCGAAGGGCCAATCCTGGTCGATTTCTGGGCTGAATGGTGTGGTCCGTGCAAGATGATTGCTCCGATCCTCGACGAGATTGCCGAAGAGTTCGCCGGCAAGCTGACCATTACCAAACTGAACATCGATCAAAACCCGCTTACCGCGCCTAAGTACGGCATCCGCGGTATTCCGACGCTGTTGTTGTTCAAGAACGGTGAAGTGGCAGCGACCAAGGTCGGCGCGCTGTCCAAGGGCCAGCTCAAAGAGTTCCTGGACGCGAATCTGTAATTAGGGCGGGAAGCCCCGTGACGGGCGTCTGGAGGGGGATTTTCATTCACCGCTAGACGCCTGCCAAGAAGCGTGTTAAGTTTAACCATACTGCATTCTGAACTTGCCATAAGTATTAAATCTAAAGAGTCTGAATCTAAGCGTTACTCTACGTTGAACCATCGGCACTAGCATTTTACTGTGAACCGAGCCCGTGTTTTGACGATCAAGCGGTTTTACAAAAAAATCAGTTTTAAGGCACCTTCGATCTTAAACCGTCAGCGTGTGCGCCCCAGCTAAGCCATTTCTTACTGCGGCGGCCCAGCAGCCCGGCGATCGAACGTCCAGTAACAGGCACGCATACCCTATGAATTTCACGTTGTAGCTTGAAAGGTTATGGGTATAACACGCTGCCATACCATTCACGATACTAGTTCGAGACACACCCCGAGTTTAAGAACCCCCACTATGAATCTTACCGAATTAAAGAATACGCCGGTTTCTGAGCTGATTACTCTCGGCGAAAATATGGGGCTGGAAAACCTGGCCCGCCTGCGCAAACAGGACATTATCTTCTCTATACTCAAGCAACATGCGAAAAGCGGAGAAGATATCTTCGGTGATGGCGTGCTGGAGATATTGCAGGATGGATTTGGTTTCCTCCGTTCCGGAGACAGTTCCTACCTCGCAGGCCCCGACGATATCTACGTTTCTCCCAGCCAAATCCGCCGCTTTAACCTCCGCACAGGTGACACCATTTCCGGTAAGATTCGTCCGCCAAAAGAAGGCGAGCGCTATTTTGCCCTGTTGAAAGTTAACGAAGTCAACTACGACAAACCGGAAAACGCCCGTAACAAGATCCTGTTCGAAAACCTGACGCCGCTGCACGCCAACTCACGTTTGCGTATGGAGCGCGGCAACGGCTCTACCGAAGATCTGACGGCTCGCGTACTGGATCTGGCAGCGCCAATCGGCCGTGGCCAGCGTGGCCTGATTGTGGCACCGCCGAAAGCCGGTAAAACCATGCTGCTGCAAAACATTGCGCAGAGCATCGCATACAACCATCCAGACTGCGTGCTGATGGTGCTGCTGATCGACGAACGTCCGGAAGAAGTGACCGAGATGCAACGTCTGGTAAAAGGCGAAGTGATCGCTTCTACCTTCGACGAACCCGCATCCCGCCACGTACAGGTTGCCGAAATGGTGATCGAGAAGGCCAAGCGCCTGGTCGAACACAAAAAAGACGTGATCATCCTGCTGGACTCCATCACCCGTCTGGCGCGTGCCTACAACACCGTAGTACCTGCCTCAGGCAAAGTGCTGACCGGTGGTGTGGACGCCAACGCCCTGCATCGTCCGAAGCGCTTCTTCGGTGCGGCTCGTAACGTTGAGGAAGGCGGCAGCCTGACCATCATCGCTACCGCACTGGTTGATACCGGTTCGAAGATGGACGAAGTGATTTACGAAGAGTTTAAAGGTACGGGTAACATGGAACTGCATCTGGCGCGTAAAATCGCCGAGAAGCGCGTGTTCCCTGCTATCGATTACAACCGTTCCGGTACGCGTAAAGAAGAGTTGCTCACTACCTCTGAAGAACTGCAGAAGATGTGGATCCTGCGCAAGATCATTCACCCAATGGGCGAGATCGACGCGATGGAGTTCCTCATTAACAAGTTGGCGATGACCAAAACCAACGATGAATTCTTCGACATGATGAAACGCTCATAAATAAGTAAAATATTCGAGGAACGCCACGCCTAGTCGTGGCGTTTTTTGCTTTTGGCGGATACGATAAGTAACAGTAAAGGAAAGTAAGTTATTCTTGTGACTTATTGAGAACTTATCTTATTTGCGCCAGTTTTTGCATTAACGCGTTGAAGCAAGACACGTTTTGGGCATTGATAATTGTCTATGTCATAGGAAATGACTGAAAGGTCGCTTGGTCATGTGGCGCGGTTTTTTACCCATGTTAAGCTGCCTCATCTTCTTCAGAGATTTGTTAACCGTGAACTTACTCACCATGAGTACTGAAATTCTTTTTGTTTTTCTGTTTTCTCTGGCTTTTTTATTTGTTGCTCGCAAGGCAGCAAAACCTATTGGTTTGGTTGATAAGCCTAATTATCGCAAACGTCATCAGGGGCTGATCCCGCTGGTGGGTGGGATTTCTGTTTATGCTGGCATCTGCTTTGCCTTCCTGATCACCGACCAGACGATTGCGCACAGCAAACTCTATCTCACCTGCGCCGGTGTCCTGGTCTTCGTCGGGGCGCTGGACGATCGCTTCGATATCAGCGTCAAGATCCGCGCCACCATTCAGGCACTGGTCGGCATCGCCATGATGGTATTTGCAGGTCTTTATCTGCGCAGCCTCGGCTATGTGTTTGGTGGCTGGGAAATGCAGTTGGGGCCGTTTGGCTATTTGGTGACGCTGTTTGCCGTTTGGGCGGCGATTAACGCCTTTAACATGGTCGACGGTATCGACGGCCTGCTCGGTGGTCTCTCCTGCGTGTCGTTCGGCGCGATGGGGATCCTGCTGTATCAAGGCGGCCATAGCGAGCTTGCCTTCTGGTGCTTCGCGATGCTGGCGGCCATTGTTCCCTATATTCTGCTCAACCTCGGCATCCTTGGCCGTCGCTATAAGGTCTTTATGGGTGACGCCGGGAGTACGCTGATCGGTTTTACCGCCATCTGGCTGCTGGTGCAAAGCTCGCAAGGGCCAAACCATCCGATCAAACCGGTCACCGCGCTGTGGATTATCGCCATCCCGCTGATGGATATGATTGCCATCATGTATCGCCGTCTGCGTAAGGGCATGAGCCCGTTTTCGCCAGACCGTCAACACATCCACCATTTGATCATGCGAGCGGGCTTTACGCCTCGTCAGGCTTTTGTGCTCATCACCCTAGCCGCAGCGCTGCTGGCGGCGGTTGGTGTGATAGGCGAACGTCTGACTTTCATACCTGAATGGGTTATGTTGGCATTATTCTTGCTTGCATTCTTCTTGTATGGCTATTGCATTAAACGTGCATGGCGGGTCGCGCGCTATATCAAACGTCTCAAGCGCCGCCTGCGGAATGCAACGAACAATAAGCAAGTACCTTAACTGAGGCTTTAGGGCAGTGATGAATCCTGAAACAACGTCTGACAAGAATACCCCGGTGGTCGATAACGAACTCGATATCCGCGGTCTGTGCTGCACCCTGTGGCGTGGCAAAAAATGGATTATCGGTTTTGCGGTGTTGTTTGCTGCCGTCGCGCTGATCGTTTCCTACCTGGTGAAACAGGAGTGGAGCGCCACGGCGATCACCGATAAGCCAACGGTGAATGCGCTGGGGGGATATTACTCTCAGCAGCAGTTCCTGCGTAGCCTGGATCAGCGCACGCTGCCTGCGGTTGCCAGCGATCAGCCAGGCATCGCCGATGAAGCCTATAATGAATTTATCATGCAGTTGGCCGCCTATGACACGCGCCGTGATTTCTGGCTGCAAAGCGATTACTACAAGCAGCGCCAGGAAGGGGATGCCCGTGCCGATGCGGCGTTGCTTGATGACCTGATTAACAATATCCAGTTCACGCCGCGCGACGACAAAAAAGTGCTGAATGATAGCGTGAAACTCACCGCCGAGACCGCGCCAGACTCCAACCATCTGCTGCGTCAGTATGTTGCCTTTGCCAGCCACCGCGCGGCGCAGCATCTGAATGAAGAGATCCAGGGAGCCTGGGCGGCGCGTACCACCTCGATGAGTGCGCAGGTCAAACGCCAGGAAGCGGTAGCCGATGCGGTGTATCAGCGTGAGCTCAAGACCGTGCAGCAGGCGCTGAAAATCGCCGAGCAGCAGGGGATTAGCCGTACGCAGACCGATACGCCAGCCGAACAGCTGCCAGACTCCGATCTGTTCCTGCTGGGCAAACCTATGCTGCAGGCGCGTCTGGAAGGTTTACAGGCTTCCGGCCCGGCTTACGATGTAAGTTACGATCAGAACCGGGCGATGCTGGCAACTCTGAACGTTGGCCCGACGTTGGATGCCAAATTCCAGACCTACCGCTATTTACGTACGCCGGAAGAGCCGGTGAAACGTGATAGTCCACGCCGGGTATTCTGGCTGATTATGTGGGGCGCAATCGGTGGCCTGATTGGTGCGGGCGTCGCCTTGGTACGCCGGCCACGTAGTTAACTAATAATATAATCATTTCGCTGTTGGGCACTGAGTGCCCAACTTTGCAGGTTCGCCTGCACTTCACCGACCAAAAGAGATTCGCTGTGAAAGTGTTGACTGTTTTTGGCACCAGACCGGAAGCCATCAAAATGGCACCTCTGGTACATGCTCTGGCTCAGGATGATGCCTTTGAGTCAAGAGTCTGCGTTACGGCACAGCATCGCGAGATGCTGGATCAGGTACTGCGTTTGTTTGAAATCGTACCGGATTACGACCTGAATATTATGAAACCGGGCCAGGGGCTGAGTGAAATCACCTGCCGCATTCTGGAAGGGATCAAAGGCGTACTGGAGGACTTCAAGCCGGACGTGGTGTTGGTTCACGGTGACACGACGACCACCATGGCGACCAGCCTGGCGGCGTTTTATCAGCGTATCCCGGTGGGGCATGTCGAAGCGGGCCTGCGTACCGGTAATCTCTATTCTCCTTGGCCTGAAGAGGCCAACCGCAAGTTGACGGGGCATTTGGCGATGTATCACTTCTCGCCAACCGAAAATTCACGGCAGAACCTGTTACGTGAATCGCTGCGGGACGACCATATTTTCGTCACGGGTAACACCGTGATCGATGCGTTGCTGTGGGTGCGCGACCGCATCATGCACAACCCAGAGCTGCGCAGCAGCCTTGACCAACGTTATCCTTTCCTGGATGCCAACAAAAAGCTGATCCTGGTGACTGGGCACCGTCGCGAAAGCTTCGGCGGTGGGTTTGAGCGCATCTGTAGCGCCTTGGCCGAGATTGCTCTTCAGCATCCTGACGTGCAGGTGGTGTATCCGGTGCATCTCAACCCGAACGTCAGCGAGCCGGTTAACCGTATTTTGAAGGGGATCGATAACATCATTCTGATCGATCCGCAGGATTACCTGCCGTTTGTCTATCTGATGACGCGATCTTATCTGATCCTGACCGACTCGGGCGGCATTCAGGAAGAGGCGCCATCGCTGGGGAAACCGGTGTTGGTGATGCGTGATACCACCGAGCGGCCAGAAGCGGTAGATGCCGGCACGGTACAGCTGGTGGGAACGGACGTAGCTAAAATTGTTGATGCGGTAACCCGGTTATTGACAGACGAAGGCGAATACCACGCCATGAGCCGGGCGCATAACCCATACGGTGACGGGCATGCCTGCCAACGTATCCTCGAAGCTTTAAAGAATCATCAGGTGACACTATGAGTTTTAACACTATTTCAGTTATTGGCCTGGGCTATATCGGTTTGCCAACGGCGGCGGCGTTTGCTTCCCGCAAGAAGAAAGTGGTGGGCGTAGATGTTAACCAGCACGCGGTAGATACCATTAACCGCGGTGCCATCCACATCGTCGAACCTGATTTGGATCGCGTGGTAAAAGAAGCGGTAGAAGGCGGTTACCTGCAGGCGGTGACTAAACCGCTGGCGGCCGATGCGTTCCTGATTGCCGTACCAACGCCGTTCAAAGGCGATCACGAACCCGATCTGGCCTACGTTGAAGCCGCCGCCAAGTCATTGGCACCGGTACTGAAAAAAGGCGACCTGGTGATCCTGGAGTCTACTTCACCGGTGGGCGCTACCGAGCAGATGGCCCTGTGGTTGGCAGAGGCGCGTAGCGATCTGAGCTTCCCGCAGGATGCCGGTGAGCAGGCCGACGTGAACATTGCCTACTGCCCTGAGCGCGTGCTGCCTGGGCAGGTAATGGTTGAGCTGATCCAGAATGACCGCGTGATCGGCGGGATGACGCCAAAATGCTCCGAGCGCGCCAGCGCGCTGTACAAGATTTTCCTCGAAGGTGAGTGTGTGATCACCAACTCGCGCACCGCCGAGATGTGCAAACTGACGGAAAACAGCTTCCGCGACGTTAACATCGCGTTTGCCAATGAGCTTTCGCTGATCTGTGCCGAGCAGGGCATTAATGTGTGGGAACTGATCCGCCTGGCCAACCGTCATCCGCGCGTCAACATTCTGCAACCTGGCCCAGGCGTGGGCGGGCACTGTATCGCCGTTGACCCTTGGTTCATCGTGGCGCAGAACCCGCAGCAGGCTCGTCTGATCCATACTGCGCGCCTGGTAAACGACGGCAAACCGCTCTGGGTGGTCGATCAGGTCAAGGCAGCCGTGGCAGATTGCCTGGCGGCCACCAATAAGCGCGCTTCTGAAGTGAAAATTGCCTGCTTCGGTTTGGCGTTCAAACCTAATATCGACGACCTGCGTGAAAGCCCGGCGGTTGAAGTAGCCCACCTGATTGCCGACTGGCACGTAGGTGAAACCCTGGCGGTCGAGCCTAACGTTGAGCAATTGCCGAAGTCACTGGCGGGCCTCGTTACGCTGAAAAAACTGCCTGAGGCCTTACAGCAGGCGGATGTGATCGTCATGCTGGTCGATCATAAAGAATTCAAGGCCATCAGGCCGGAAGAGATTAAGCAGTCCTGGATCGTGGACACCAAAGGAGTTTGGCGTTGAAACGTATTTTGGTCACCGGCGGGGCCGGATTTATCGGCTCTGCCGTGGTAAGACATATCATCGAGGGGACCCGCGATAGCGTGGTGGTGGTTGATAAGCTCACCTATGCCGGTAACCTGGAGTCGCTGGCGGGTGTAGCGGACAACGAGCGCTATGCTTTCGAGCAGGTAGATATCTGCGACCGTGCCGCACTAGACCGCGTATTTGCGCAGTACCAGCCGGATTTCGTGATGCACCTTGCGGCAGAAAGCCACGTTGACCGCTCGATCGACGGCCCGGCGGCCTTTATCGAAACCAACATAGTGGGCACTTACACCATGCTGGAAGCTGCCCGCCATTATTGGCAGGCGCTGGCGGCAGAGAAAAAGCAGGCTTTCCGTTTCCATCATATCTCTACCGATGAAGTGTACGGCGACCTGCACGGTACCGACGATCTGTTTACCGAAACCACGCCTTACGCGCCAAGCAGCCCGTATTCTGCCTCCAAGGCCTCAAGCGACCACCTGGTGCGCGCCTGGCTGCGTACCTACGGTTTCCCTACCGTCGTGACCAACTGCTCCAACAACTACGGCCCTTACCACTTCCCAGAGAAGCTGGTGCCGCTGGTGATCCTTAATGCCATCTCCGGCAAACCGCTGCCGGTCTACGGCGATGGTGCGCAGGTGCGTGACTGGCTGTTTGTGGAAGACCATGCGCGGGCGTTATATCAGGTGGTGACAGAAGGTGTGATTGGGGAGACCTATAACATCGGCGGCCACAACGAGCGCAAAAATATCGAGGTGGTACAGACCATCTGCGATCTGCTGGAAGAACTGGCACCGAACAAACCGCAGGGCGTGGCGAAATATCGCGATCTGATCACTTACGTTAAAGATCGCCCAGGCCATGATATGCGTTATGCCATCGACGCGGGCAAAATTGAACGTGAACTGGGTTGGCGCCCACAGGAAACCTTTGAAAGCGGCATCCGCAAAACGGTTTCCTGGTATCTGAACAATGAAACCTGGTGGCGCCGCGTGCAAGACGGTTCCTATGCAGGCGAGCGTTTAGGGCTAAACCAATAATCCTATCTAGATAAACGCACGGAAGGCTATAAGCGCCGTGCGGCTAGCGGAAGTTCAGGAGTCATGATGAAAGGTATTATTCTAGCCGGCGGTTCGGGGACGCGTTTGCACCCGATCACCCGCGGCGTCTCCAAGCAGTTGCTGCCCATTTACGATAAACCGATGATTTACTATCCGCTCTCGGTGCTGATGCTGGCCGGGATCCGCGATATTCTGATTATCTCTACGCCTGAAGATCTGCCCTCGTTTCGCCGTTTGCTGGGCAGCGGTGAAGAGTTTGGCATCAACCTCAGCTACGCCGAACAACCGAGCCCGGACGGGTTGGCACAGGCCTTCCTGATTGGCGAAGAGTTTATCGGCGGCGAGCCGTGCTGCCTGGTGCTGGGCGACAATATCTACTTCGGCCAGGGCTTCAGCCCGAAACTGAAAAGCGTGGTCCAGAGTCTGAAAGGTGCCACGGTATTCGGTTACCAGGTCATGGACCCAGAGCGCTTTGGCGTAGTGGAGTTCGACGATAACTTCCGCGCGCTGTCGATTGAAGAAAAACCGCTGAAGCCGAAGTCCAACTGGGCGGTCACCGGTCTCTATTTCTATGACAACCAGGTGGTGGATTTCGCCAAGCAGGTGAAGCCCTCCGAACGCGGCGAGTTGGAAATTACCAGCATCAACCAGATGTATCTGGAGCGTGGCGAACTGAGCGTCGAGCTGCTGGGGCGTGGTTTTGCCTGGCTCGATACCGGCACCCACG
Organism: Serratia sp. N21D137; assembly: GCF_047530005.1. Taxonomy (NCBI): domain Bacteria; kingdom Pseudomonadati; phylum Pseudomonadota; class Gammaproteobacteria; order Enterobacterales; family Yersiniaceae; genus Serratia; species Serratia sp. N21D137. Next base: position 9,498 of record NZ_JBLJAJ010000026.1, on the reverse strand, counting down.
ACAGCCTGATCGAAGCCAGTACCTTTGTGCAGACGGTAGAGAAGCGCCAAGGGTTCAAGATTGCCTGTCTGGAAGAGATCGCCTGGCGTAACGGTTGGCTGGATGATGATGGCGTAAGACGCTCGGCGCAGGCGTTAGCCAAAACCGGCTATGGCAAATACTTACTGGATTTACTGCATGTCCGTCCACGCCAATATTGAGCCTTTGGGCTGGGAAAGCGAGTATTTCCAACTCACCAGCGCCAAATTGCATTTTGACGAGGCGGCTCCTGCGCTTACGGCAACTGAACTGGATGCGTTTGCGCTGGTTCAGGCCAAGATCCCGGCCCAGCGTCTGGATTTGGCCGATGGTTTGGCAGCCGCGGGGTTTCGGCTGGTAGAGGGCGAAGTGGACTTTGCCCTGGCAATTGGCACAGATTGTGCATTGAATTTACCGGCCATCCGCATCGCCCAGCTCGAAGATATTCCACTGTTGCGTTCGGTGGCGGCCAAGGTTTTTGCCGCCAGCCGTTTTCGCGCGCCTTGGTATCAGCCGCAGGACAGCGGGCGTTTTTACGCCACCTGGATTGAAAAAGCGGTGCTGGGGACGTTTGACCATCAGTGCCTGCTGGTGCTGGGTAGCGATGGGGAGCCAGAAGGGTTTGTCAGCCTGCGAGATATTGGCCAGCAAGAGGCGCGTATCGGCCTGCTGGCGGCATTCCCAGGTGTACAAGGTAAAGGGACCGGTTCTCGGCTGATGACTGCCGCGATCGCCTGGTGCCAGCAGCAACGGCTGCAGCGCCTGCGGATCGCGACTCAAATAAGTAATATTGCCGCGTTACGGCTCTATCAACGGCACGGTGCCACCCTAGAAAGCACCGCGTATTGGTTCTATAGAGGTTTACATGATCCCATTTAACGCTCCACCGGTTGTTGGCACGGAACTCGATTATATGCAGGCTGCGATGAGCAGCGGCAAACTCTGTGGTGATGGTGGTTTTACCCGTCGCTGCCAGCAGTGGATGGAACAGCATTTCGGCTGCCCGAAAGTGCTGCTGACGCCGTCTTGCACAGCGTCACTGGAAATGGCCGCCATCCTGCTGGATATCCAGCCGGGTGATGAAGTGATCATGCCGAGCTATACCTTCGTATCCACCGCTAACGCCTTTGTGCTGCGCGGGGCGGTTATGGTGTTTGTCGATCTGCGTCCAGACACCATGAACATCGATGAGACCAAGATCGAAGCGGCGATCACCGATAAAACCCGTGCCATCGTGCCGGTGCATTACGCTGGCGTAGCCTGTGAAATGGACACCATCATGGCGCTGGCGAAGAAGTACAACCTGATGGTGGTGGAAGATGCCGCGCAGGGCGTGATGTCGACCTATAAAGGCAAAGCCTTGGGGACTATCGGCCATATCGGTTGCTTCAGTTTCCATGAGACCAAAAACTACACCGCTGGCGGTGAAGGTGGCGCAACGCTGATTAACGACCCGGCCCTGATCGATCGTGCCGAAGTGATCCGTGAAAAAGGCACCAACCGCAGCCAGTTCTTCCGTGGTCAGGTAGACAAATATACCTGGCGCGATATTGGTTCCAGCTATCTGATGTCAGATCTGCAAGCCGCTTATCTGTGGGCACAGCTGGAGGCCGCCGAGACGATCAACCAGCGCCGCCTGAAGCTGTGGCAGAACTATTACGATGCATTGAAACCGTTGGCAGACTCAGGGCGTATCGCCTTGCCGGTCATTCCGGCCAACTGCGTGCACAACGCCCATATGTTCTACATCAAGCTGAAAGACGTGCAGGATCGTACCGCGTTTATCGACTACCTGAAAGAAGCCGAAATCATGTCGGTGTTCCACTACATCCCACTGCACGCCTGCCCGGCGGGTGAGAAGTTTGGCCGTTTCTCCGGCGAAGACCGCTTCACCACCAAAGAGAGCGAGCGCCTGGTGCGTCTGCCGCTGTTCTTTAACATGTCAGACGTCAATCAACGTACGGTGATCAATACCATTCTGAGCTTCCTCGCCTGATATGTCGCTGGCAAAAGCATCGATTTGGACCGCGGGCTCCACGCTGATCAAGATCGGCGTGGGGTTGCTGGTGGTAAAAATGCTGGCGGTGGCCTTCGGCCCCAGCGGGGTCGGGCAGGCGGGTAACTTCCGCCAGTTGATCACCGTGCTGGGCGTGCTGTCGGGTGCCGGAATTTTTAACGGTATCACCAAGTATGTGGCGGAATACCATCAGGATCCGCAGCGGTTGCGTATGGCGGTGGGCACCGCGTCCAGCATCGTGCTGGGTTTCTCAACTCTGCTGGCGCTGGTGTTCCTGTTTGCTGCCGAGCCGATCAGCCGTGGGCTGTTTGGCCATGGTGACTATGTGAACGTGGTGCGGGCGGTGGCGTTTATCCAGATGGGGATTGCCTACGCCAACCTGTTCCTGGCGATCCTCAAAGGTTATCGCGATGCGATGGGTAACGCGCTGGCGGTGATCGCCGGTAGCCTGATAGGTGTGGTGGCCTTTACGCTATGCTTTAAGCTGGGCGGTTATGAAGGCGCGTTGGCCGGGTTGGCTCTGGTTCCTGCCCTGGTGGTGTTGCCTGCTGGTTTCATGCTGTGGCGGCGCAAGGCGCTGCCGCTGCGTTATCTGGCGCTCGCCTGGGATAAGGCGCTGGCCAGCCATCTCGGTAAGTTTACCCTGATGGCGCTGATCACCTCCGTGACCTTGCCGGTTGCCTATGTAATGATGCGTAACCTGTTGGCGGAACATTACGGCTGGGACGAAGTGGGGATCTGGCAAGGGGTGAGCAGTATCTCCGATGCCTACCTGCAGTTTATTACCGCTTCTTTCACCGTTTACCTGCTGCCAACGCTGTCGCGCCTGCAAGAGAAAAGCGCCATTTCGCGGGAGATCGTGCGCTCGCTGAAGTTTGTGCTGCCTGCGGTCGCCGCTGCCAGCTTTACCGTCTGGCTGCTGCGTGACTTCGCCATCTGGCTGCTGTTCTCTGAGAAATTCGTTGCCATGCGCGATCTGTTTGCCTGGCAACTGGTGGGGGACGTGCTGAAAGTCGGGGCCTACGTCTTCGGTTACCTGGTGATCGCCAAGGCGTCGCTCCGTTTTTATATTCTGACAGAGGTCAGCCAGTTTGCCTTGCTGACGCTGTTCTCGCACTGGCTGATCCCGCTGCACGGCGCATTAGGGGCGGCACAGGCCTATATGGCAACCTACATCGTGTATTTTGCGCTCTGTAGCTGCGTATTTATTCTTTATCGTAGACGAGTATGACCATACTAATCCACGTACTGGGATCTGATATCCCGCATCATAATCAGACGGTGCTGCGCTTCTTTAATGACGTGCTGGCTGACCGCCTGCCCGCAGAACAAGTGTGTCACTTCATGGTGGCAGCCAAAGACGTGGCCGCGTTGGGCCACTTTCCAAAGTTGACCATCGAGGCTTTCCCTGGCAAGAAGAGCCTGGCAGAGGCAGTGATTGCCCGTGCCAAGGCCAACCGTGACACTCGCCTGTTCCTGCATGGCCAGTTTAACGCAACGTTGTGGCTGGCCTTGCTGAGCGGCAAGATCAAGCCGCGCCAGGTGAGCTGGCATATCTGGGGGGCCGATCTGTATGAAAACGCCACCAGTTGGAAATACCGCCTGTTCTACGTGCTGCGCCGCATTGCCCAAGGGCGGGTGGGCCACGTGTTTGCTACCCGAGGCGACCTGATCCACTATCAGCAGCGGCACGCACGCGTTCCGGCCTCGCTGCTGTATTTCCCAACGCGGATGGATCCTGCCCTGACGGGTATCGAAGTTGAAAAGAACCTGGCTGGGCCGATGACTATCCTGGTGGGCAATTCTGGTGATACCACCAACCGCCATATTGAGGCGTTGCAGGCGATCCATCAGCAATTTGGTGACAAGGTGCGGGTGATTTTGCCGATGGGCTATCCGGCCAATAACGACGCCTATATTGCCCAGGTGCGCGCGGCGGGCCTGAAGCTGTTCTCCGAACAGAATCTGCAACTGCTGACCCAGCAGGTGGCGTTTGACGATTATCTCAATATTCTGCGTGAGTGCGATCTCGGCTACTTCATTTTCGACCGTCAGCAGGGGATCGGTACGCTGTGCCTGTTGATCCAGTTTGGCGTGCCTTTTGTACTGAGCCGCAAGAACCCGTTCTGGCAGGATCTGGCTGAGCAGCATCTGCCGGTGCTGTTCTATGGCGACTCGCTGGATGAAGCCGTGGTGCGCGAATCACAGCGCCAACTGGCAACGCTGGATAAGCAGTCTATCGCCTTTTTCAATCCGAACTACGTGGATGGCTGGCAGCAGGCATTGGCGCTGGCGGCGGGGGAAAACCCATGACGCTGGCACAGTTTGGCGGGCTGTTTGTCGTCTATCTGATCGGGGCGCTATTTGTGCTGACCCTGACCTATCAGGAGTTTCGGCGCGTCCGCTTCAACTTTAACGTCTTCTTTTCCCTGCTCTATCTGCTGACGTTTTACTTTGGCTTCCCGCTGACCTGCCTGCTGGTATTCCAGTTTGACGTGGCCGTGGTGCCGGTAGAGTTCCTGCTTTACGCCATCCTTTCGGCTACCGCCTTCTACGCGATTTACTACGTCAGCTACAAGACGCGGTTGCGTAAACGCACTGGCCAGCCGCATAAGCCGGTGTTCACCATGAACCGGGTTGAGACGCATATCACCTGGATATTGCTGGCGCTGGTGGCGATCGGCACCGTGGGCATCTTCTTTATGCAGAACGGTTTCCTGCTGTTCAAGCTTAACTCCTACAGCCAAATCTTCTCCAGCGATGTGTCAGGGGTGGCGCTCAAGCGCTTCTTCTACTTCTTTATCCCGGCGATGCTGGTGGTCTATTTCCTGAAACAGGATCTGCGCGCCTGGTTCTTCTTCCTGGCGGCCACGGTGGCGTTTGGCATTCTGACCTACGTGATCGTGGGCGGCACCCGTGCCAACATCATCATCGCGTTCGCTCTATTCCTGTTTATCGGCATTGTGCGCGGCTGGATCTCGCTGTGGATGCTGGTGGCCGCCGGGGTGTTCGGCATCGTCGGCATGTTCTGGCTGGCGTTGAAACGCTATAGCCTGGATGTCAGCGGCCCGGAAGCGTTCTACACTTTCCTGTATCTGACCCGTGATACCTTCTCGCCGTGGGAGAACCTGGGGCTACTGCTGCAAAATTACGACAAGATCGATTTCCAGGGGTTGGCCCCGATCGTGCGTGATTTCTATGTCTTCATCCCTGCCTGGCTGTGGCCGGGGCGGCCGGATCTGGTGCTGAATACTGCCAACTACTTTACCTGGGAAGTGCTGGACAACCACTCCGGGCTGGCGATTTCCCCAACGCTGATTGGCTCGCTGGTGGTGATGGGGGGGGTGCTGTTTATCCCACTGGGCGCTATTGTGGTGGGCCTGATCATCAAGTGGTTCGACTGGCTGTATGAGCTTGGCAAAAGTGAACAGAACCGCTTTAAGGCGGCGATTTTGCAAGGGTTCTGCTTTGGTGCGGTGTTTAATATCATCGTGCTGGCGCGTGAGGGGGTCGATTCGTTTGTCTCACGCGTGGTGTTCTTCTGCATTATTTTTGGTGCCTGCCTGATATTGGCAAAATTACTGTACTGGCTGTTTGATGCTGCCGGGCTTATCAAGACTCGAATTATGCGCAAGCGCGCGTTGGCTCCAGCAGCCAACTCCCTTGTGCCAAGGTAATAGTGACAATGGAAGCAAACATTTCGGTTCCCAAGTATGAGCTGCGTGGTTTCAGCCTGTGGGGCTTTCGCAACATGGCGCAGTGCATGGATTTTCTGTTCGACGGTGGCAGGGTCAAGCAAGGCACCCTGGTGGCGATGAACGCCGAGAAAATCCTCAATGCAGAAACCGATCCGGCGCTGCATGCCCTGTTGGATGAGGCGGAGTATAAATATGCCGATGGCATCAGCATGGTGCGCTCCATCCGCCGCAAGTATCCTGGCGCGGAGGTGTCGCGTGTGGCTGGGGCCGATCTGTGGGAAGCCATGATGCAGCGTGCCGGGCAGGAAGGTACGCCGGTGTTTCTGGTTGGCGGCAAGCCTTCGGTGCTGGCAGAGACCGAGCAGAAGCTGCGTAGTCAGTGGAATGTGAATCTGGTTGGCAGCCAGGATGGCTACTTCAAACCAGAACAGCGGGATGCCTTGTTTGAACGCATTCGTGCCAGCGGCGCGGCTATCGTGACCGTGGCAATGGGATCGCCCAAGCAGGAAATCCTGATGCGGGATTGCCGCAAGGTACATCCACAGGCGCTGTATATGGGGGTTGGCGGCACCTATGACGTGTTTACCGGCCATGTGAAGCGTGCCCCCAAGGTGTGGCAGAATCTGGGCCTGGAGTGGCTCTATCGCCTGCTCAGCCAGCCGAGCCGTATACGCCGCCAGCTTCGACTACTCAAGTTCGTCGGCTATTACTATACCGGCAAGATGTGATCCTCCGGCTGGAGCAGCCCATCTGTTGCTCCAGCGTCTGTTTTGCGCAAATAATCTCCCTGTCGGCCATAACGTGGTCAAAGCTATAACCTCGGTCAATCATTCCCTCGTCACTTATTCCATAAGGTTTTAATTCGCGGTTTGCTTATAGCGGCAAAATGCGAAACCATAACGCCCGCAAATTTCCCCAGGCCCTAGTGTCACTTCCTCGTCATTACATGGTGCGGATTGCTCGCCAAGTAGCGTTTTGCGCGGGTGGGGGATGAATTACACTCAACTTGTCTAAAACAATAATGACCGGCACCGATCGGCAGGCAAACAACATCATAAAAGATATGACTGAGGATTTATGGCAAGCAAAGAAAAACCACAAGGTTTACATCGCGGGTTAGAAGCGCGACATATAGAGCTGATCGCCCTGGGTGGGACGATTGGCGTGGGTCTGTTTATGGGATCGGCCAGTACGCTAAAATGGGCAGGGCCTTCAGTGTTGCTGGCCTATATCATCGCCGGCCTGTTTGTGTTCTTCATCATGCGTTCGATGGGGGAGATGCTGTTCCTGGAGCCGGTGGCGGGCTCTTTCGCCGTCTATGCGCACAAATACATGAACCCCTTTTTCGGCTATCTCACCGCCTGGGGCTACTGGTTTATGTGGCTTGCCGTGGGGATATCGGAAATCACGGCTATCGGCGTCTATGTACAGTTCTGGTTCCCTGAGATACCGCAGTGGCTGCCAGCGTTAATTGCGGTCGCCATGGTCGCGTTAGCCAACCTGGCGGCGGTGCGTCTGTACGGTGAGCTGGAGTTCTGGTTTGCCATGATCAAGGTTACCACCATTATCGTGATGATCCTGGTGGGCTTGGGGGTGATCTTCTTCGGCTTCGGCAACGGCGGGCAGCCGACCGGGTTTGCCAACCTGACGGCTCACGGCGGCTTCTTTGCTGGTGGCTGGAAAGGCTTCCTGTTTGCGCTGTGTATCGTGGTGGCCTCTTACCAGGGAGTTGAGCTGGTCGGTATTACCGCCGGGGAAGCCAAAAACCCGCAGGTAACGCTCAAACGGGCGATCAACAACATCCTGTGGCGTATTCTGATTTTTTATGTCGGTGCCATCTTCGTGATTGTCACCATCTTCCCGTGGAACGGTATCGGCACCGCTGGCAGCCCGTTTGTGCTGACCTTTGCCAAGATTGGTATTGTTGCCGCTGCGGGTATCATCAACTTTGTGGTGCTGACCGCCGCACTCTCCGGCTGCAACAGCGGCATGTATAGCGGCGGCCGCATGCTCTATGCCTTGGCCAAGAACCGTCAACTGCCTGCGGCATTGACCAGGCTTTCTGCCAGCGGCGTGCCGGTCAACTGTATTGCCATCACCATCATTTGCCTGTTGGTGGGGTCGGCGCTGAACTACGTTATTCCCAATCCTCAGCAGGTGTTCGTCTATGTCTATAGCGCCAGCGTGCTGCCGGGCATGATGCCGTGGTTCGTGGTGTTGATCAGCCAGATCTACTTCCGCCGAGCCCACAAAGAAGCGATGAAGACTCACAGCTTCAAGTCATTTATGTTCCCTTACATGAACTACCTGACCATCGCTTTCCTGATTTGTGTGCTGGTTGGCATGGGGATCAATCCGGATACGCGGATTTCGTTGGTGGTGGGGATGATTTTCCTGGCTGCGGTGAGCCTGTGCTACTTTGTATTCGGTATGCACAAAGTCCATCATGAGCCTGAAAAGCGGACAGAAAGTCAGCGCTAAGCTTAAGAAAAGGGCCCTGTCGGGCTCTTTCTGCTGCAAGAGTGAGCAAAGGGTCAGCGAACTCAACATTTCTGAGAAAAAGCACTAGACAGGATGGGCATAAAACCGTAGTATCCCCACCCGCAACGGCGCTACGCGCCCGTAGCTCAGCTGGATAGAGCGCTGCCCTCCGGAGGCAGAGGTCTCAGGTTCGAATCCTGTCGGGCGCGCCATTAATTTTGTGCGCAGGAGCTGCGGTGGTATGAATACCGCGTGAAGTAAGCAGTAGATAAAGTAGTTATGGTGGCTATAGCTCAGTTGGTAGAGCCCTGGATTGTGATTCCAGTTGTCGTGGGTTCGAGCCCCATTAGCCACCCCACTTTACCTAGGGTAAAGTACAAGAATTGAAAGCTGTTTTGTGACAGTGCGAAGGTGGCGGAATTGGTAGACGCGCTAGCTTCAGGTGTTAGTGTTCTTACGGACGTGAGGGTTCAAGTCCCTCTCTTCGCACCACACACAAAATGTCTAATAAATTTAATATTTACATAGACATAGGCTGGAAAGTTCGGTAGTATCAGCAACAAGAAATCGGCGAGTAGCGCAGCTTGGTAGCGCAACTGGTTTGGGACCAGTGGGTCGGAGGTTCGAATCCTCTCTCGCCGACCAATTTCAAGAAAGCCCGCTTTAAAAGCGGGCTTTTTTACGTCTGGAGTTTGTGTAACCTGCTCAGCAATGAGCGGGTTTTTTGCTTTTTATGCTGGCGGAAAGGGTGGGCGTCCGATACCTGAGATATCGTGCTGGCCCCTCACCCTAACCCTCTCCCACAGGGAGAGGGGACCGATCGAGTTCGTTGATTTCTCTAAGTAATGCCCTGTCTTTCTTCTAACTCATCACTCTCCGAAGTGGTACGTGCTAATCGGGCGATTCGGACAACTTCCTTTCTTTTGGGGACCGATCGAGCTCGTTGATTTCTCTGCGTATAACCCTGTCTTTCTTCTAACTCATCACTCTCCGAAGCGGTACGGGCTAATCAAGGGCTCAGGGCAGCTCCCTCTCCCTGTGGGAGAGGGTTGGGGTGAGGGGAAGCAGACAACTTTAGAGCTGGCCTTACAAGGGAATGATCAGAAGGAAGCAGAGATAAGCGCTGGAAAAACGCTAGGGTGCGAAATGGAGGATAATGTCAATGCCAATCGAATAGTGACCCAGGCTGCCAAAGTAAATCTGACCCACCCCTGTTAGCGGTTAGCCAGAAATGTCGGCGGTTGCCGGCTTCTTCAACTGACCACTTTTTAACTTGTCCTTCAG
>NZ_JBLJAJ010000025.1:0-84736 GCF_047530005.1 Serratia sp. N21D137 | reverse complement strand
ATAATGCGGTAATGGAAAACTTCTTTGGCCATCTGAAAGCTGAACTGTATTATTTACAACGCTTTGAGAGTGTGGAACAGCTGTCTGAAGAGATAGACATGTACATAGATTACTACAATAACCATCGTATCAAACAGAAGCTCAAAGGCCTGAGCCCTGTGGAGTACAGAACGCAGGCTTTGATGGTTGCTTAATTTTAAACCGTCCAACTTCTTGGGGTCAGTTCAACGTTGCGCCCAGACAACTATTTGCACCTGACGCCCGAGAACTCGCGGCGTTTTCGCGCCCTGCCCTTGTGGATGGCATTGAAAGCTTACGGCAGCAGCGGTATGCGGGAGATCGTCGAGCGTAACGTGACGTTGGCGCGACGTTTAGGTGACGGATTGGCGACCAGTGAAGGCTTCCGCCTGCTGGCCCCAGTGGAACTGAATATCGTGTGTTTTGCGCTGAAGGGCGTTACAGGCGATGCCACTGCCGCACGCAACAGATTCATCGATCGCCTGGATCGGCACGGCGTGGTGCGCTGCACGCCCACAAGCTATGCGGGCCAACCGGGTATTAGGGCAGCTCTGGTGAATTGGATGACTGAAGAGCAGGATATTACTTTGGCGCTGGCATCAATGCAGGCTTGTCGGGCTGAGGTCTGAAAGTGGCGAGACTTTGCTTCTGCTGGCCGTCGGTTGTGATATTCAACGGCGATAGCCAGGCGGTAAACGCCTCGCGCAATACCGGCCATTCACCATCGATGATGGATAGCCAGTCCGTGTCGCGGTTGCGCCCCTTTCTGGTCATCGCCTGGCGAAAAGTCCCCTCAAAGGTGAAACCCATACGCAGTGCAGCCTCGCGAGAGGGGGCATTCAGACGATCGCATTTCCATTCGCAACGGCGAAAGCCCAAGTCGTCAAAGGCATGCTTGAGCATCAGAAAGATGGCTTCACTCCCCATCGCTCGCCGCTTCATCAAGGGTGACCAGTTGATCATCCCCAGCTCAACCACCCCGTTGGGTTGGTCGATGTTCAAGAAAGCACAGGTGCCGACCGCTTTACCGGTAGTCGCATCTATCACCGCCAAGGTGTTTCTTCCCTGGGTTGCCAGCTGTTGCTGCAAGTACTGCTGGAAAACAGATGGCACCGTGGGACGTTCACTAGACAGATAGGTCCAGTCGCGCCCGTCTTCCGCCAGTTGGTAGGCATGAAACAACTCATCGGCACGGCGCGCGATATCCATCGGCTGCAAGCAGCAGAAACGCCCTTGGAGATTCTGTTTTCCCGGTTCACCCGCAGGTTGCCAGCCCTCAAGCGCTGTACCTATGGGTTGCCCAAACTGATTGTGGTCCACCCGTCCTCCTGGTTGTGAGTTGAAATCGCCTCTAGCAGCATTTCGTTGCCTCTGCGCAGTAAGATACGTCAGGAAAATCGATATGTCGCGGATAAGTTATTCACTGATGAATAATTAACAAATGAAATAATTTACCATTGTTATTTAATTAGCGACCCCCATGGTTAGCAGAACTACTTATTTTGACTTGATTCCGATCATAAGCTCCTTCCTCAAGCGTATAAAAGTAACTAAGAATCGTTACCATTTAAGCCAATACATTGATACAATCAATTGAATAAGAATACTTAATGGCGTCAGGTGATGAAACAGAAGCAATACTATCAGTCAAAAAACCGCCAACGCTGGCGTCATTGCGAGCTATAAGAGACTCTTAAGAATCATCTGATTAACGGAAAATAGTACCACGATGAAAATAGCTAACCTTAGCAACAAATTTAAGGCTGACTACCCGGCGCCTACTGATATTTCCAGCCGCAAAATCGCCACAGCATAATAAGTCGACTTAAGCTAAACTGATGCTTTTGGTAGATTTAAAAATATAATTCGAAAAGACGTTGAGTCATGCCGGTTTTATTGATAGAAAGTTGCATTCATAAGATGTGATTTTTTTATAACTTTTAGCCTTTTATCTTCAGGCTTTTCTTTTTATAACCGCGTGGAAACGGACTTAAGTGGGAGGTTCTATGCCAATAATCATTATGGATTCATGCAGTTACACTAGATTAGGATTAACCGACTACCTGACGTCGCACGGGATGAAAAAGCGTCAGATTAGCGCCGTCAATCATATCGACGGCCTGCATGAGAAGTGCGCCAAACTTAAGCCTAATATGGTATTCCTGAATGAAGACTGCTTCATTCATGAAGCGGATGCGACAGAAAGAATAAAACGCGTGATATCTCTTAATCCCGATACTTTATTCTTTATTTTCATGGCCATCACCAACGTACATTTCGACGATTATTTATACGTCCGCAAGAACGTGATCATCTCGTCAAAATCGATTAAACCGCAAACCATGAGTCAGTTGCTTAACCACTACCTCGAAAGAAAGCTGGTTCGCCCGGAAAAAAGCTCGCTGGATCAGACACCTGTCACACTAAGCCAAACCGAGTCAAACATGCTGCGCATGAGGATGTCCGGCCAAGGCACCATCCAGATCTCCGATCAAATGCAGATCAAGGTGAAAACCGTCTCTTCCCATAAGGGAAACATCAAAAGAAAGATCAAAACCCACAACAAGCAGATCATCTACCATGTTGTCCGCCTGACCGACACGCTTACCAGCGGCATTTTCGTCAACAGCCGTTGATAGCCATTACGACCAAATAAAGCGACAGCGGAACGCAGTGGTGTAGAGTTCGACAGAAAAACGCCCGTTTTCAGCGGCAATGCTGCCGCTACGGGTATTTGGACAGACTTTCAATACCGCATGACAGTGTGGCCAGGTTTAAGCCCGCCAGCCAGACCAGCAGCAAGCAGGTAAATGCAGGCAAAGATTTAATCCTGTTCAGCGCTGCGCAATTCTACAAAGGTGCCATCGCGGCTATCGATCTCATTGAAGAACCACACGCCCGCCGGATAATCTTCCAGTGACACCAGATACATCGTGCCTTCATTAAACACTTCAACTTCCAGCACTACCCCTTCACGACGAGGGCCACCGTCGGTCTTTACCGTCACCAGATCGTTAACTTTCATGCTCTACCTCGTTATTTATCCCGGATATCAGTCTATTACAGTTGACGAAAAGAACCCACCGTTGCGTAATGCACTCCGCCTCTGAGCCATCATGCGACGCCCCCCCATTAAGCTTAGCAGAACTGAGACAGGGTCTTTCAGACCTCTGGAATAGCGCGTTAAACGTCTCTGCGCCCCACCGTGCTCATATCACAGACACAAAAAAACCCGCCTTGGCGGGTTTTTGTTAATCAGCGAGAGGCCGATTAGATAGCGGTAACGTTAGCCGCTGACGGACCTTTAGCACCGTTCTCGATAGAGAACTGTACGTTCTGGCCTTCAGCCAGGGTCTTGAAGCCTTGATCCTGAATTGCAGAGAAGTGTACGAACACGTCTTTGCTGCCGTCTGCAGGGGTGATGAAACCAAAACCTTTAGACTCGTTGAACCACTTCACTTGACCTTTGATCATGTTAGACATGTTGAATTCCTTCAATAAAAAATTTAAGCCACCATGGGCATGAAATAGCCGGTCATCAGTTACTTATGGAGGCACTAGAAAGGAAATTCGTCAGTGAAGAGCTATCAAGGATAACGCTTTAAATTTGAACTACTTTACTCAAAATGTCGTGCATAAATAGGTCTGTACCACAGGCCGAGAATCATTAACTCATGTCGGGCGTATAATAGCAACTCTTTTTAGCTCGTGAGGCTGGAAAGGGAGATCGAACGCACAGAATTTGCTCCCACCTGGCGAAATTATCGACGTTATCTTGCGGATTTCACTGACAATGGTGGTAACGCAGCGCCACAAAATTTACAAAACTTCGCCTCGGCTTCATGCCCACCGCGGTCGCATTGTGCACAATGGCGCTGTTCCCGATAGCGCTGCATCTCCTGCGACATGTAGGCGGTCAGGATCCCCGTAGGCACCGCAATAATCGAATACCCTACCAGGATCAGCACCGAAGCCAGCATCCGCCCTAATGGTGTGTGGGGCACAATATCACCGTAGCCCACGGTGGTTAACGTGACTACCGCCCAATACATCGATGCGCCAAGGCTGGTAAATCCACCACTGCCTCCCTCCACCGCGTACATCAAGCCACCAAATACGCACAGCATCACGCCGACAAACCAAAGAACAGGATCAGCTTATGGCGCGCCAGCTTGATACTGCGCCAGACAATGCTCATCTCACTCATGTAGCGCAACAGTTTCAACACCCGCAACACGCGCAGGATCCGCAATACACGCAGCAGAGCAATATACTCCACCGCCATATGCGGGAATATCCAGATGATATACATCGGCAACATCGTCAGCAGATCGACGATACCGAAAAAGCTGATGGCATAGCGCTCTTTACTCGGCGTGCACCAAAGCCGCAACAGATACTCCACCGTAAAAAGGGTGGTGAAAAAGACCTCCGCCAAAAACAGCTGATACAACACTTGGGCATTAGGAGTATACAGCGAGCTGCCGCCGGGTTCGATAAACAGCAACAGCACGCTGAGCAGCGCCGTGCTCACCCAAAATAGCTGCATCCTGCGCCCAGTGCGGGTTTGGTTGCTGAACAACAGCTGATAGCTACGCTGGCGCAGGGTCTGCTTTCGCACTTTGTTGGTCATAATCCATTGTCTGCTCAAAAGGTTTGCGCTCATACTAAATCTGAACCTCCTTGCCACCAAATTTAACCCATGACAGGATCATGAGAAAACGGGCGCCAAGCCGCAAAACGGCCCAGCGTCATATTTCCATCACAAAAATGTCACAATCCAGCCATATGATGGCTAGCGATTATCCGCTCCGGGTTAACACCAAGGATTTCGCCTATGAACACCGTAAAAGCCATTAATCACCAGCAGGCAGAGACGCTAATCCGTTCAGGATCGGCGAAAAAGATTGAGCTGGCCTATGACATTGACAGCGACGATTTTTTCCAGCTCGCCAGCCTGTGGTGCGATCAGGGTGCCAAGATTTCCAAAGGCAAAAAGCACTTTATCGTCTCGCTGAAAGGTTTTCGTATCCCACCAAACGACTGATCCACTGCCCCTCTGCGGCGGTATTTCTGCTTGTCTAGACAAAACCGCCCTTTCGCACACATGCCAACTCTGTTATCCCTATAAGATAATCCAGCCGGGAATACCCCGAATACGCAGATTGATCAAGGAGAACGGCATGTCAGCCAACGCACAACTACCTGAAAAAATGAAGGTCATCGAAATCAGCCAGCCGGGCGAACCAGAGGTTCTGGTGAGTGCGGAGCGCCCGTTACCGGTATTGGGCCAGGGTGAAATACTGGTGAAAGTCGCTGCCGCCGGCGTCAACCGCCCGGATGTTCTGCAGCGTCGTGGGCAATATGCGCCACCTCCGGGCGCCTCGGACATTCCAGGGTTGGAAATTGCTGGCACGGTGGTAGCCGTTGGCGTTGGGGTACAACGCTATGCCCCGGGTGATGCAGTATGTGCTCTGATCGCCGGTGGAGGCTATGCCGAATACTGCAAGGTGCATGAAAGCAATGCGCTGCCGGTCCCGAAAGGCCTCAGCATGATTGAAGCGGCCGCCATGCCGGAAACCTTCTTCACCGTTTGGGTCAACGTATTTCAACGTGGTCATCTTCGGGCCGGGGAAACCGTGCTGATCCACGGTGGCACGTCTGGCATTGGCACGGTTGCCACCCTGTTGGCTAAAGCGTTCTGCGCCTATGTCATCACTACCGTTGGTTCTGAAGAAAAGCGTGAGGCAAGCCTGGCATTAGGTGCCGACGTCGCCATCAACTACCGCACTGAAGATTTTGTCGAGCTGACCAAAACCGCCACCAACGGCAAAGGAGCCGATGTCATCGTCGATCTGATCGCGGGGGATTACGTGGAGAAGAACTACCGTGCCGCCGCAATGGACGGGCGTATCGTACAAATCGGCACGCAAAACGGCATAGTGAAGGAACTGAACCTGATGCCACTGCTGCTTAAGCGCCTGACCCATACCGGCTCAACGCTGCGGCCGCGCAGTGTGGAAGATAAAGCCCAGATCGCTGCCGAACTGGAGCTGAAAGTGTGGCCGTTGCTGGAACGCGGGGAGTTAAAGCCGCAGATTTTCCAGACTTTCCCGTTAGAGCAAGCCGCACAGGCCCATGCCCTGATGGAGTCTAGTGCGCATATCGGTAAAATTATGCTGACGCTGTAATGGCAACCCTCCGGCCATAAACCGGAGGGCTAGGCTGTGTCCCTCAATTGACCGTGGTGCCGTCGCAGTCCCATATCAGCCGAACAGTTTACCTTTCAGCAAATCCATCCCGGCGCTCATCAGATCGCCGCCCTGTGGCTCCTGGCCATTGGGTGACAGTTTATCGGTGATCATCGGCAAATACTGGGCAATCAGAGCAGAAGCCTGTGCCGGATCGATCCCCAATTTGCCTGCCAGTTGTGCAATGGCATCGGTACTTAACGCCTGCTCAACGTGTTCACCGCTGATTGGCTGATTTTCACCCGTGCCGATCCAGGAGGCGACCACGTCCGCCAAATTTCCCTGGCGGAATTTGTCCAGGATAGCCGGCAGGCCACCTTGCTGTTCAACCCACTGCAAGATGGCGCTGTAATCCATTCCTTTGCCACCGCTCAATGCTCCGACTAACCCATCCAGTAATCCCATCGCTATCCCCTTCTCAAACGCTGTACGTTCATCGTATTTAAAAGAAAAAGGGCCGCCGCAGCGACCCCAGCTGATCGAACCCGGCTTAGCTTCTGATCTTTCTGTAGACAAAAAGCACCACCAGGGCACCGATAACAGCAACCACAAAGCTGCCCAGGTTAAAGCCATCAACCCGGCCCATACCGAAGAAGGTACTGATATAGCCGCCGACAACCGCACCCACCACACCCAGGATCACGGTCATGATGAAGCCGCCACCGTCTTTACCCGGCATGATCCACTTGGCCAAAATACCGGCGATTAACCCAAAAACGATCCAGGAAATGATACCCATTTTTACTCTCCCTCATTAACCCGTTGCCCGAACTTGCTGGCAATGCCATTATCAAGACGTTGTCCGCCAGCGACCACCCGCTGACAGTATTTACATCTCTGTACCTTACTACTATAGTCAAAAATCAGCGAGTTACCTACCTCTTGCAGTCTGAAAATCACTGCGTGTAATTTGTGCAATTTTCATCCAGCTGTCATATTGAGTGGCGATAATCAGCTATACTCAATGATGCTTAACCGAACTTCGACCGAGGATAGCGCCATGAGCAACCCCCCTTTCATGCTGTTTTTGGTTTTGGTTTATACCTTGGCCGCCGTGTGGGATGGTTCCGCTGCGCTGTTGTTTATGTGAAAGAAACAGGAGGAGCCATGCTGATTCAACCCTATCTGTTTTTTGCCGGTGACTGTGAGCAAGCGGTGAATTTTTATGCCCAGCAGCTAAACGGCAATATAGAAATCATGATGCGTTACAAAGATATCCCGGCAGAGGAGCAGCAAAATGGGCCGTCCAATGCCGACCCTGACTCGATTATGCATGCCAGGCTGGTGATCGGGGATAACGTCATTATGGCATCGGATGGATGCCCGGCCGACTCAAGCGGGCAGACACATAGAGGGTATTCACTGTCGATCCGCAGTGAGAGCGTCGAGCAAGGTGGCGAGGTATTTAACCGGCTAGCCCAAGGTGGCACCATCACCATGCCTTTCCAACCGACCTTCTGGGCCAAGGGCTTTGGCATGCTGACCGATAAGTTCGGTGTCAACTGGATGGTCAACGTCGAGTAATCGCACGGTGCAGTGCCTGGCTGTGAGGATAGGCACTGCCCAACGCTAACGATGCCAGCTAGCAGCCACCAGTGAGAACAAGACAAACAACACCAGCAACAATACCAGAGCCAACCGCCAGAAAGGTGCTTTGCGCCGCTGGTAGGCGATAATCATCAATCCGGCCAGCGCCAGAAGCGTAAACGGGTAATATACCGCCAGTATCAGTAAAACCTGCATCATAGCGTCAGATAATGCTGCCATGCGCCCCCCCGATACCAATTTATGCTGAACATATCCCGGAAATATAACGGAACATGCAAGATGGAAATAGAAGGGTTAAGATTGTTCGCAATCCCCGTACCTAACTGATTCCATGACAGGAATGCTATGCTAGCACCCCAGCTCCCGCCCCAAAAACAACCATTATCCGGGAAAAACAAAAACTCGCCGTTACTCTATCAGGCTGGCGTGTTTGTGATTATCGTCGTGCTCACCTTAATCATGTTCAATGCCTGGCAAATCTGGAACGCTCATCAACGCAATCTGCAGATTGCCGAAAATGACTCGCAGAATCTGGCCAGATCGCTGGCGCAACATGCCGAAGATACCTTTGCGCAGGTAGACAGTAACCTGGTCGATCTTGGCGAACGCATTGAAACCGATGGCTTAGGCCAACCCCAGCGTTTACGCCTGCAAAAAATCATGCAGACTCAGGCCAGTAACTTTCCGCAACTGCATGGCAGTTTTATCTATGATGCTCAGGGCAACTGGATCCTGACGTCCAACGGTAAACCCCTCAGCCATGCCAATAATGCTGACCGGGCCTACTTTAAATACCACCTCACCCACAACAATAATATGATTTATATCGGCGAGGTGATCCGCAGCCGCTCGACCGGCGATTTGGTTATCCCGGTATCGCGCCGCCTGAACCTTGCGGACGGCAGCTTTGCCGGCGTGGTCATTTCGACGCTGTATGTCGATTATTTCCGCCAGTTTTACAACACCTTTGCCCTTAACAACGATGCCTCACTCAGCCTGATACTGGCTGACGGCTCCGTTTTGTACCGCCGCCCTTACAATGAGAATGCCATCGGGAAAAACATCTCCCACAGCATTTTCTTCCGCGAAGTTCTGCCGCATTCGTCCTTTGGCAACGTCACCATGCTCTCACAATTCGACAATGTTGAACGGATATATGGTTATTCGCGGGTGGAACGCTATCCACTGGTGATCACCGCCGGGCTGTCGAAAAAAGACGTTCTGGCCGACTGGCGCAACGATGCGTCACTTTTTGCACTAGGTGGAGGAGTCCTGCTGTCCATACTGTTGGCCCTGGGGTTGGTGCTGATACGTCAGATTAACCAGAGCGTACAGACCGAAGTCGAGCTGGTGCGCACCCGTGATCAACTGACGCTGATGAACCACGCGCTGGAAGAACTGGCCTTGTTAGATGGCTTGACTGGCCTTGCCAACCGCCGCCAGTTTGATATCGCGCTAAAAAACGAAATGACGCGGGCGGCGCGTAACGATCGCAGCGTAGCCCTATTGATGCTGGATATTGATTATTTTAAACAGTTTAACGATATCTACGGCCACGTGGCTGGGGATCAGTGTTTGCAACAGTTGGGGCGCATGCTGAAAAGCATGGTCAACCGCCCTGGCGATCTGATGGCGCGTTACGGTGGAGAGGAGCTGGCGATTATTCTGCCGGATACCGATCTTCAAGGCGCAATCGCCTTTGCCGAACGGGTTCTGGAGGGCATCCGGCAGTTAAAGATCGCCCACACAGGCAGCCCCCTGGGGATGATCACCGCCAGCATCGGTGCCAGTGCTAAAGTCCCGCATCCGTATAACGATACGCCGCTGAGCTTGGTCAACCTGGCGGATAACGCCCTGTATACGGCGAAGAAAAGCGGTAAGAACCGGGTTTGCAGCCTCTAGGCTCAGGCTTGCTGCGCAACGATGGTTTCCCCCTGCTGTTGAGTGAGCTGGTAATGCGTTACGGCACAATGCTCGGCAATCAAATCCGCCAGTAACGGAGAATGGCTGGTCACCCACAGCTGACTGTAGCGACTGGCTTCAGCAATCAGTTGTGCCAACGCGGGCAACAGATCTGGGTGTAAACTGTTCTCCGGCTCGTTCAATGCCATAAAGGCCGGAGGTCTTGGGCTGAGCATAGCCACCGCCAGACACAGAAAGCGCAGCGTACCGTCGGAGAGTTCTGCCGCTTCAAGCGGCCGCAGGATCCCCTCTCGATGCATCAACAGTTCAAAACGCCCCTGCGGTGCCTGCACCTCAAACTCAGAATCAGGGAAAGCCCGCCGCAGAATGCCGCACAATAAATTACCATTGCCAATCTCGATGATGGTTCTGAATGCCGCCGCCAGATTACTACCATCATGCGCCAGCACCGGGGCACGAATACCAACCTGTGGGACACGCAGCGGTGAACCCGGCCAAACCGCAAACTCATGGTAAAAACGCCATTGCCGCAGAATTTCCCTGGCCTGTGATAACTCGGGGTAGAGATGCGGATCGGACAACTGACCAAATACCGATTCTTCCGCATATAACACTCCGGCGTAAGCCGCCCTTTCCCCCTGAATATTGGTGAGAAATGCGGTTTGATTAACGCGTTCCAACAGACGCATCGAATTACGGCGCCGATGCCCACTCAGCCACAGCGACTCCTGCTTGACCAGTGGATCCAGCGTAAACAGGCTTGGCTCAGAACTATTATCGGGAGGGGGAAAGCCAAGCTGGATTTCATAATCAAAATCCTCCAGGGTGGCCGACAGGATCATCCGTTTGGGATCGCCGCGTTTATCGCCCAAGCGTGCTCCACCCGCCCACATCGCATTTTGAATGCCACCCTCTTCTGCCAAGGCGAGCGAAAGCCGCCCACTGGCTGCTTCATGGATTAATCGCACGGCTTTATACAGGTTGGATTTACCACATCCGTTTGGGCCACTGATCACATTTACACGGCCAAGAGTAAGCTGCACATTACGGATGGAACGAAAACCATTGAGGGTAAGCTGTTGAATAGTCATGTGTAGATCATTTCAGCAAATTATGGGGCATCTTAACATGATGCCCCCGACGATCCAGCCTTAGTGTTCCGTGTTGAAATCCCCTTCCTGGCGCGCCACCAGCGTCAGAATGCTATACAGCGCGACGGCCTGCTGATGCTGGTTGAGCACCTGTACATCCCAGACCACCACGCCATGCGGACGATCCTCGGCGGTTTTTTGCGGCTTACGGATTTTCTTTTTACAGGTCAACCGCACCTGAATGGTGTCGCCAATCTTCACCGGTTCGATAAAACGCAGGTTTTCCATGCCGTAGTTGGCAATCACCGGCCCGACGCCCGGATCGACAAACAGCCCGGCGGCGGCAGACAACACAAAGTAACCGTGGGCCACTCGCTCACCAAACAGTGATTCCGCCGCACCGATCTTGTCCATATGCGCGTAGAAATGATCGCCGCTCAGGCAGGCAAAGTTGACAAGATCGGCTTCGGTAATGGTACGGCGGGCAGTCAGCAAGCTTTCGCCAATCTGCAACTGCTCAAAGTATTTGCGGAACGGGTGTACCTGCTCCTCCACCACGTCGGCACCCCGAACCCATTCACGGCTGATGGCCGCCAGCATCGACGGGCTGCCCTGGATTGCCGTGCGCTGCATATAGTGTTTTACCGCCCGCAGCCCACCAAGCTCTTCCCCACCGCCTGCTCGCCCAGGCCCGCCGTGCACCAGCAAAGGCAATGGTGAGCCGTGGCCGGTCGATTCAGTAGCCGCGTGGCGATCCAGCACCAACATACGGCCGTGTGCGCAGGCGGTTGCTCGAATAAACTGTGACGCCAGCTCCGCATCAGCCGTCACCAACGATCCGGCCAGGCTACCTTGCCCCAGCAACGCCAACTCAATGGCCTGTTCGGTAGTTTGATAAGGCATCAGCGTCGCCACCGGGCCAAACGCCTCGGTGCCATGTACGGCCTGATGGCGGAACGGATCGGCGCAGTACAGCAGGGTGATCGGATAAAACGCGCCTGATTGCGCGCCATCGCCCACCACCTCCAATTTATCCAGCGTAGCGCCACAGAGTGGCTCACAGCCATTGCGCATCAGGAATTCCACCTTTTGCTGCACGTCGTCGCGCTGTTCCTGATTGACCAACGCCCCCATCCGCACTTGCTCCAACACTGGGTCGCCAATTTTTACGCCCGCCAGCCGCTGCAACAGCGCTTGCTGTACCTCGGCAATGCGGGCCGCCGGAACGATAATGCGCCGGATAGCAGTACACTTTTGCCCCGCCTTGCTGGTCATTTCGCGGCTGACCTCTTTGATAAACAGCGCAAACTCCGGCATCTCTGGCGTCACGTCCTCCCCTAACACGCAGCAGTTTAACGAGTCGGCTTCCATGGTAAAGGCGATGGATTTTTCCAGCAGGCGCGGGTGGGAACGTAGCTTCTGCCCGGTTTGCGCCGAGCCGGTAAAGGTCACCGCATCCTGATAATCGAGGTGATCGAACATATCGCCCACGCCGCCGCAGATCAGTTGCAAAGCTCCTTCCGGCACCAGCCCGCTGTCGATAATCAGCTTCACCATCGCCTGTGTTAGCTGTGCCGAAGCGGTGGCGGGTTTGATGATGGCCGGCATCCCCGCCAGCCAGGTAGGTGCCAGCTTCTCCAACATTCCCCAGCAAGGGAAGTTGAAGGCGTTGATATGCAGCGCAACGCCAGGGCGAAAGGTCAGCACATGGCGTGCGGCAAACTGCGATTGCTTGGAAAGTGGGATCAGTTCATCTTCCGGCCACAGCGTATCGTCCGGCAATTCGCGCCCTGCCAATCCCGCATAGGAGAACAGCGTGGCGATACCACCTTCGATATCAACCCAGCTGTCATTGCGCGTGGCGCCGGTTTGATAGGAGATCTGATACAGCGCTTCTTTATTAGCCAGCAGGTGTTTAGCCACCGCTTTCATCATCTGGGCGCGCTGCTGAAACGTCATCTTTGCCAGCGCCGTGCCGCCCAGCTTGCGGGCATAGCTCAGGCTGGCGGCCAACGGCAGCCCGTCGGAGCAGACCTGATACAAAGGCTCGCCGGTCACGGCATGCTGGATCTGGCGGGATTGCCCCTGGCCGTACACCCAAGCGCCAGAAAGGTAACTGGTTAACTGCTGCATTTGCTCCTCCGGAATTCATAAATAGACACCATCAATATTAATGATGTATCACATATTTTCCACTCTGCGCCAGGTTAAAATTTAACAAAAGCAAAACAAAATCATCAAACCGATGCGTTAACGCCAACTTGATCGATAACCCAGAAAAACAAATAATAATTAAAATCAACAAAATAACTAAATACATTGTGATAGCCATCGAAAAATCACAGTATTTGCATTTGATCTTGCTGTTATCAACTTGTAACTTTAAGGTTAGTTAAAGTGATTCACATTTTTGGTTTTAATGTGAAAAACATGAATCACCAAGAGGCAAGTATGACAACTGACGCACAATTTCAGCAGCACTTTGACGACAAGATCGCCGCCGATATCTCCATCGAAGCCAAAGACTGGATGCCGGATGCCTATCGCCGCAACCTGATCCGGCAAATCGGCCAACATGCGCATTCCGAAGTGGTCGGCATGTTGCCTGAAGCCAATTGGCTGACCCGCGCCCCTTCCCTGCGGCGCAAAGCGGTGTTACTGGCGAAAGTCCAGGATGAGGCCGGGCACGGTCTTTATCTGTACAGCGCGGCGGAAACCCTCGGCTGCACCCGCCAGGATATCTACCAAAAGATGCTCGCCGGTCAGATGAAGTACTCCTCGATCTTCAACTATCCAACGCTGAACTGGGCTGACATTGGCGTGATCGGCTGGCTGGTCGACGGTGCCGCCATCGTCAATCAGGTAGCTCTGTGCCGTGCCTCTTACGGCCCCTATGCCAGGGCGATGGTGAAAATCTGTAAAGAAGAGAGCTTCCACCAGCGTCAAGGCTATGAAGCCGTGATGGTGATGGCCCAGGGCAGCGAAGCGCAAAAGGCCATGTTACAGGACGCCATCAACCGCTTCTGGTGGCCAGCGCTGATGATGTTTGGCCCCAACGATAGCGATTCCCCCCACAGCGCACAGAGCATGGCCTGGAAAATCAAACGCCACAGCAATGACGAGCTGCGGCAGAAGTTTATCGACAACACCGTACCGCAACTGGAAGCCCTGGGCATGACCGCCCCCGATGCCGATTTGGCATGGGATGAAGCCAGCGGACATTACCGCTTTGGCGAGATCGACTGGGCAGAGCTGCACGACGTGATCCAGGGGCGTGGGCAGTGCAACCACGAACGCCTGCAAGCCAAGCGTAAAGCCTGGGACGAAGGCAGTTGGGTACGGGATGGTGCCATGGCACATGCCAGCAAACGCGCGGCAAATGCAGCTTAATCGAGGAGAGAAAAATGACTCACGCCGAATGGCCGTTGTATGAAGTGTTTATCCGCAGCAAGCAGGGTTTGGCCCATCGCCACGTGGGCAGCCTGCATGCTGCAGACGATCAGATGGCGCTGGAAAACGCCCGCGATGCCTACACCCGACGCAGTGAGGGCTGTTCGATCTGGGTGGTGCAATCCTGCCATCTGATCGCCTCTCAAGCGGAGGATCGGGCGGCATTCTTCGATCCTTCCGACGACAAAATCTACCGTCATCCCACGTTCTACACCATCCCCGACGGCATCAAGAACATGTAGAGGCAGGCCATGACGATGAGTAACGCAGCAATAATCAGCTATGCCCTGCGCTTGGGCGATACACCGCTCATTCTGGCACAGCGCCTGTGCGCTTGGTGTGGTCATGCTCCTGAGCTGGAGATCGACCTGGCACTGGCCAATATTGGCCTCGATCTGCTGGGCCAGGCGCGCAATTTTCTGGCCTATGCCGCCGAGCTTTCCGGCCCGCAGCACAGCGAAGACAGCCTGGCCTTCGGCCGCGACGAACGTGAATTCCACAACCTGCTGTTGGCAGAACAGCCCAACGGCGGCTTTAACGACACGCTGGTACGCCAGTTCTTGCTCGATACCTACCACGTGCTGCTGCACCGGGAATTGAGCCGCAGCAAAGACGGCCAACTGGCCGCCATCGCCGCCAAATCGCTGAAGGAAGCGGATTATCACCTGCGCTTCAGCCACGGCTGGATGATCCGCCTGGGTGACGGCAGTGAAATCAGCCACCAGAAGATCCAGCAGTCATTAAACGATCTGTGGCGCTTTACCGCCGAGCTGTTCCACGCCGACGAGATTGAGCTGCAATTGGCCGAACGGGGTATTGCCGTCGATCCACGCCAATTGCAGGCACCGTGGCAGGCGATGGTGAACGATACGCTGCAACAGGCCACGCTCGCGCTGCCCACCGAGCAGGCATTTCGCCACGGCGGCAAGCAAGGGCGGCACACTGAACACCTCGGCCCAATGTTGGCAGAGATGCAGTTTCTGCCACGCGCTTACCCGAACTGCAGCTGGTAGAAGCAATGATGAATATCACCCGACTGCAACCGGCCGAGATCCCGCAGATCTGGCACTGCTTACAGCAGATCAGCGATCCCGAACTGCCGGTACTGTCCATTACCGATCTGGGCATGGTACGTGACGTAGAGCGCGATGGTGCAGGCTGGCACATCACCTTTACCCCAACCTATTCCGGCTGCCCGGCGACCGAGTTCCTGCTCAACGCCATTGAACAGACGCTGAACGAGGCGGGTTTCAGCCCGGTGAAGATCACCATCAGCCTCAGCCCGGCCTGGACCACCGACTGGATGAATGCGGATGCTCGCCAGCGCCTGCGTGAATACGGCGTGGCACCACCGCAGGGGCAAACCTGTGAGAAGCCTTTAGCCAACGGCCCGGTGCAGTGCCCCCGTTGCGGCAGCGAGCACACGGAAAAGATCAGCGAGTTCGGTTCCACCGCCTGCAAAGCGCTTTACCGCTGCTGCGAATGTCGGGAACCGTTCGACTATTTCAAATGTATTTAGGAGTACTGAAAACCATGACGGTCTTTCATCGCCTGAATGTCGCAGCCATCGAGCGCGAAACCCCGGACGCCGTAGCCATCACGCTGCGCGTCCCGGACGAACTGAAATCCCATTACGGCTATACCCCCGGCCAGCACCTCACGCTCAAAGCGCGGGTCAATGGCGAAGAGCTGCGCCGCTGCTACTCCATCTGTAGCGCACCGCAGGATGGCGTATTGCAAATCGGCATCAAGGCGATCCATCAGGGGCGCTTCTCTTCGTTTATCAACCAAAGTTTGCAGGTGGGCGATGAGTTGGAAGTGATGCTGCCGCAGGGCCGTTTTGGTTACCAGCCGCAGGCACAAACCCAGGGCAACTATCTGGCGATTGCCGCCGGTTCTGGCATCACACCGATGCTGTCGATCATCAAGGCGACGTTGCAATTGGAACCCAACAGCCAGTTCACGCTGATCTACGGCAACCGCACCAGCCGCTCGGTGATGTTTAAAGAAGCCCTCTCGGATCTGAAAAACCGTTATCCACAGCGCTTCCAGCCGCTGTATCTCTTTAGCCAGGAAAATCTCGACAGCCCACTGCTCAGTGGCCGCATCGACCGTGACCATCTGACCGCGCTGGGTAACACGTTGGTGGACTTCAACGAGTTCGACCACGCCTTTATCTGCGGCCCGGAAGCGATGATGGACGACGCGCACACCGTGCTGGAGCTGGCCGGTATGCCTGCCGAGCGTATTCACAGCGAGCGTTTCAACACCAGCGGCATCGTCGCCCGGCCTGCCAATGCAGGTAGCCGCAACGCTACTCAAGTCGAGATCCGTCTTGACGGCCGCAGCCTCAAAATCGACGTCGGCAGCGAGGATGACAGCATTCTGGATGCCGCATTGCGCCAAGGAGCCGATTTGCCCTATGCCTGTAAAGGCGGCGTCTGCGCCACCTGCAAATGCAAGCTGAAGGCCGGTGAGGTGGATATGGCGATCAACTACAGCCTGGAGCCGGATCAGTTGGCGGCAGGTTATGTCTTGAGCTGCCAGTCCTGGCCACGCGGTGAAGGCGTGGTGCTGGACTTTGACGTTTAGGAGCCGACGATGGAAACCCCTTGGATCCTGCGCGAACAGCAGCAACGCGTGGTCACACTGACGCTGCACCGCCCCGATGCCCGCAACGCCTTGAGCACCGCCTGCCTGGAGCAGTTGGTTTATCAACTGGAACAGGCCGATAGCGATACCGACGTCGGTGCCGTGGTGATCGCCGGTGCCGCCCGGTTCTTCGCCGCCGGTGCCGATCTGCGCGAATTGCAGCAACAGGATGTCGCCGCCACCCAGCTCGATCACCGCCCTTTGCTATGGCAGCGCTTGGCCCAGTTCAGCAAACCCTTGCTGGCGGCGGTGAACGGTTACGCGCTCGGTGCTGGCTGTGAGCTGGCTCTGGCCTGCGACATTACGATTTGCGGCGAAAGCGCCCGCTTCGGCCTGCCGGAAATCACTTTAGGCCTGATGCCTGGAGCCGGTGGTACTCAACGCCTGATCCGCAGCGTGGGCAAGTCCCGCGCCTATCAAATGGTGCTGACCGGTGAAGCCATAGACGCCCGCTGCGCACTGCAAGCCGGGCTGGTGAGCGAGGTTTGCGTCGACGCATTAACGCTGGAGCGTACTCAACAACTGGCCCAACGCATCAGCCAACAGGCGCCGCTGGCGCTGCGCGCGGCCAAACAGGCGCTAAAACAGGCGCAGGAAACTGGCCTCAGCCAAGGCTTGCAGATGGAACGCCAGCAGTTTGTCACCCTGGCCGCCACCGAAGATCGCCGGGAAGGCATTGCCGCCTTCTTCGAAAAACGTACACCGAACTATCAAGGGCGCTGATTTATGGAAAACGCATTCATTCTTAGCCACATCGAAGCCGGGGTGTTGACCATTACCCTGAATCGCCCCGACCGGCTCAACAGCTTTAACGATGAAATGCACCACCAGCTCAGCGAGGCGCTGACCGTAGCCGAACGCGATGACAGCGTGCGTTGCGTGCTGATCACCGGTGCCGGGCGTGGCTTCTGCGCCGGGCAGGATCTGAACGATCGTAACGTCAGTGTGGATCAGGCTCCTCCGGATCTTGGGCTGTCCGTAGAACGTTTTTACAACCCGCTGATCCGCCGCCTGAGCGCGCTACCCAAGCCGATCGTCTGCGCGGTTAACGGCGTTGCTGCCGGAGCGGGTGCCGCGCTGGCAATGGCCTGCGACATCGTGGTGGCCGCCGACAACGCCAACTTCATCCAATCCTTCTGCAAACTGGGCCTGGTGCCAGACTCCGGCGGCAGTTGGTATCTACCCCGCATGGCCGGGCATGCGCGAGCCATGGGTATGGCGCTGCTGGGGGACAAAATCAGCGCTCAGCAGGCGCTGGAGTGGGGAATGATCTGGCAGGTCGTGGCTGCCGCCGAGCTGGCCGACCACACCCAGAGCATGGCCAAACAGCTTGCTACCCAACCTACCTACGGCCTGGGGCTGATTAAAAAAGCCATGTACAGCTCGGCCAGCAATACGCTCGACCAGCAGCTCGATTTAGAGCGCGATTTACAGCGCCTGGGTGGCCGTAGTGAAGACTATCGCGAAGGCGTCAGCGCCTTCTTCGCCAAACGTTCACCGAACTTCAGCGGGAAATAGCCATGAGAGAGAAAATGGCGATAAATACCCTAGCCACCTCCGCAACGGTGGCCGTGATTGGTGCTGGAACCATGGGGATCGGGATTGCCCAGGTAGCCGCTGCGGCAGGGCATCAGGTCAAGCTGTTCGATATCGCCCTGCCCGCCGCCTCCCGCGCGCTGGAACAGCTCGAGCAACGCCTACGCAAACGGGTCGAGGCAGGTAAAGCCGATGCCCACAGCACCGAAACCCTGCTGGGACATATTCAGTTGACTGGCTCGTTGAGCGATCTGGCCGACTGCAGCTTGGTGATCGAAGCGGTGGCGGAAAAGCTGGCGATCAAACAGAGCCTTTTTCGCGATCTGGAGGCGATATGCTCCACCGATACGCTGTTTGCCAGCAATACCTCTTCACTCTCTATTACCGCCATCGCTAGCGCGCTTCAGCACCCGCAGCGCATGGCGGGCCTGCACTTCTTCAACCCGGCTCCGCTAATGAAACTGGTGGAGATCGTCGGAGGGCTGGAAACCAGCCCGGAAACGCTGAGCTGCCTGCAAGTCTTGGCTCAGCATTGGGGTAAACACAGCGTCGTGTGCCGTTCTACGCCAGGCTTTATCGTCAACCGCGTAGCCCGACCTTTCTACGGCGAAACCCTGCGCGCTCTGGAAGAACAGATTGCCGATCCGGCCACCCTTGACGCCGTACTGCGTGATGCCGGTGGTTTCGCCATGGGACCATTGCAACTAACCGACCTTATCGGACAAGACGTCAACTATGCCGTCACCGAGTCGGTCTATCACGCTTTCTATCAGGACAGCCGTTTTACTCCTTCGCTGGTGCAACAGGAACTGGTGGCTGCCGGGCATTTGGGCCGCAAGAGTGGCCGGGGTTTCTACCGCTATGGCAGTGAGCAGGCCGTACCGTCAGCAACTTTTGCTTCGGCGGTAACGGCTGACTTGCCTCATTCCGTCACGTTGCACGGCGACTGGTCGGCCATCGGTGAGTTTGCACAGTTGCTGACGGGAAATGCGGCGGCGATCAAACATTCTGGCCAGACCAGTCCGTTTGCGCGGGTCGATGAAGTTACATTTATGTTAACAAATGGTAAAACGGCAAGCCAAGTCGCCGAAGAAATCGGATCGCCCGTGGTTCTGTTCGACCTGTCCGTCAACTATCAGCACGTCCCCGTTATCGCCATAAGCAGCGCCGAGCAGAACGCGGTGCCGCACACGGCCAAGGTCATCCGCCTGCTGCAATTGCTGGGTAAACAGGTGATCCACCTGCCTGATTATCCGGGCCTGCTGGTGATGCGCACCGTCGCCATGCTGGCTAATGAAGCCCTGGACGTGGTGAATAAAGGCGTGGCCAATGCCGCCGATACCGACGATGCCATGCGGTTTGGCGTCAACTACCCGCAAGGTCCGTTGGCTTGGGGCAGCAAGCTCGGTTGGCAACAAATTCTCACCACGCTGGAAAACCTGCAACGTTATTACGCGGAACCCCGCTATCGCCCAATGCCGCTGCTGCGCCGTTATGCCGCCCATTATTCAGGAGCCAAATGCTGATGAATGCCAACACTCCCCGCGCGCTGGCCCAGCGTTGCGCCGAACAGATGTTTAGCCAAGATACCTGCGCACAGGCAATGGATATGCGCATCGATGCCGTGGATGCCGGCATGGCCAAAGTCAGCATGACCGTCGGCCCACAGATGCTCAATGGCCACCAGACCTGTCACGGTGGCCAACTGTTCAGCCTGGCAGATACCGCCTTTGCTTATGCCTGCAACAGTCAGGGGCTGGCGGCGGTCGCTTCTGGCTGCACCATCGATTTTATCCGCCCTGCGCTGGCAGGCGACCGCCTAACCGCATGCGCGGAAGTGCGCCATCAGGGTAAAACCACCGGATTATACGACGTTGAGATCGTTAACCAACTGGGGAAAACCGTCGCCTGGTTCCGTGGCCGCGCCCATCGGTTGGGCCACAGCATTTTGGGAGAGCAGCCATGAACCAGGCCTTTATTTGCGACGGCGTCCGCACGCCGATTGGCCGTTACGGCGGCGCACTGGCAAACGTGCGGGCTGACGATTTAGCTGCCCTACCGCTGCGTGCTCTGCTAGAGCGCCACCCTAATGTGGATTGGTCGCGGGTGGATGACGTGATCCTCGGCTGCGCCAATCAGGCCGGGGAAGACAACCGCAATCTGGCACGTATGGCGGCGCTGCTGGCCGGGCTGCCGCAAAACGTTTCCGGTACCACCATCAACCGGCTATGCGGCTCAGGGTTGGATGCGTTGGCGATGGCGGCCCGCAGCATCAAGGCCGGAGAGGCCAGCCTGGTCCTGGCCGGAGGGGCCGAATCCATGACCAGAGCCCCGCTGGTAATGGGCAAGGCGGACAGCGCGTTCAGCCGCCAGGCACAGCTGTTTGACACCACTATCGGCTGGCGGTTTGTTAACCCACTGATGCATGAAGCTTTCGGTACCGACTCCATGCCGGAAACCGCCGAAAACGTCGCGGCACAGTTTGGCATCAGCCGTGCCGATCAGGATGCCTTTGCCCTGCGCAGCCAGCAGCGCACCGCTCTGGCACAACAGCGGGGGATCCTGGCACAGGAAATTATCCCGGTGAGCCTCAGCGGCAAAAAAGGGGCCATTACTCAGTTCAGCGAAGACGAACATCCGCGTGCAGAAACCACGTTGGAGCAGCTGCAAAAACTGAAAACACCGTTCCGTCAGCCGGGCTGTATCACGGCTGGTAATGCCTCTGGCGTCAACGACGGTGCGGCGGCGCTGATTG
The DNA here is from genome assembly GCF_047530005.1 of Serratia sp. N21D137. Taxonomy (NCBI): domain Bacteria; kingdom Pseudomonadati; phylum Pseudomonadota; class Gammaproteobacteria; order Enterobacterales; family Yersiniaceae; genus Serratia; species Serratia sp. N21D137. The sequence goes on along the minus strand of NZ_JBLJAJ010000025.1, from coordinate 63,512 downwards.
TCGCTTCCGAAGCCATGGCCCTGCAGCAAGGTCTGACGCCACGGGCACGCATTGTCGCCACCGCCACCTGCGGCGTGGAGCCACGATTGATGGGGATCGGCCCGCTGCCCGCGACCCGCAAAGTCCTGGAAATCGCCGGATTAAGCCTGGCTCAGATGGACGTCATTGAACTTAACGAAGCATTCGCCGCACAGGCGTTGGCGGTATTGCGCCAGCTTGGTCTGCCGGATGATGCCGAACGGGTCAATCCCAACGGGGGTGCCATCGCGCTTGGCCATCCATTGGGCATGAGCGGTGCGCGCCTGGCGCTGGCCGCCCTGTTTGAGCTGGAACGTCGCGCTGGCCGCTACGCACTGTGCACCATGTGCATTGGCGTCGGTCAGGGCATTGCCATGATTATTGAGCGTGTCTAACACCTGCGAGGCTAAAAAGATGACTACAAATCCACGGCCCATCGACGCGATTGAATTTGCTTCACGCGACGAAATCGAAGCATTACAACTGGAACGCCTGCAATGGACCCTGCACCATGCCTACAACAACGTACCTATGTATCAGCGCAAGTTCGATCAGGCTGGCGTTCACCCGAGCGATCTGAAGCAACTGAGCGATCTGGCGTTTTTCCCTTACACCACCAAGCAGGACCTGCGTGACAACTACCCGTTCGACACCTTTGCCGTGCCGATGGAACAGGTAGTACGCATTCATGCTTCATCTGGCACCACAGGCCGCCCAACGGTAGTAGGTTATACCCTGCGGGATATCGATAACTGGGCCGATATTGTCGCCCGCTGCCTGCGCTCTGCCGGGGCCACGGCCAAAGACAAAATCCACGTTGCCTACGGTTACGGCCTGTTTACCGGCGGGTTGGGCGCACACTATGGCGCAGAACGCCTGGGTGCGACGGTGATCCCGATGTCCGGCGGCCAGACGGAGAAGCAGGTGCAGCTGATCCTGGATTTCAAGCCCGACGTGATCATGGTGACTCCGTCCTACTGCCTGACGCTGATCGACGAGTTGGAACGCAAAATGGGCGGCGATGCACGCAACTGCTCCCTGCGTTTGGGCGTGTTTGGTGCAGAACCCTGGACAGAATCTCTACGCCATGAGATCGAGTCACGCATGGGGATCAAGGCGCTGGATATCTACGGCCTTTCCGAAGTGATGGGGCCAGGCGTGGCGATGGAGTGTGCCGAAAGCGGCGGCGGCCCGACTATCTGGGAAGACCACTTCCTGCCAGAGATCATCAACCCGGAGACGGGCGCGATACAGACTGACGGCGAGCATGGCGAACTGGTTTTCACCACGCTGACCAAAGAGGCTCTACCGGTGATCCGCTATCGTACGCGCGACCTCACCCACCTAATGCCAGGGGATGCCCGCAACATGCGCCGGATGGGCAAAATCACCGGCCGTTCCGACGATATGCTGATCATTCGCGGCGTGAACGTGTTCCCTTCACAGGTCGAAGAACAGATTATGCAGTTCGAGCATCTGTCGCCGCATTATCAGCTGCAGGTGAGCCGTGCCGGGCATCTGGATACCTTGGCGGTACGGGTGGAACTGAAAGAGTCGGCGCTTACGCTCAACCACCAGCAGCGTTGCGATATCTGCCACCAGCTGCGTCACCATATCAAATCGATTGTCGGGGTCAGCACCGACGTCAGCATTGCCAACTGTGGCGATATTCCACGTTCGGAAGGCAAGGCCCAGCGGGTGATCGATCTGCGACCACGGTGATTTTTCCCCTCACCCTAACCCTCTCCCAAAGGAGAGGGGACCGATCGAGTGCGCTTGAAATTAGAGTGACTCACCTTAGATAGGGGACCGATCGAGTGTGTTTGAAATTAGAGTGATTCACCTTGGATGAGATGAAGAGAAGCCCGAGTTTGCTGAGATTATCACTTTACTTCCAAACGAGCAGGGGCTATCAGCTCCCTCTCCCTGTGGGCTGAGGAATCCCCACTAATTTTTTCTTAGTGGTTTCAGAGAACTAGAGCGAGTGTTTTACGATCAATCTGTTCCATTTTGGTCGTAAATTGGCAGTGAGAGAATGACGAACCACTTCTTCTCGTCTGCTTGAGGCTATTTTTTAGTCCGATTTTGGCTAAAAAACAGCCTATTTCTCATCTCGATTTTTCTGGGGATTCCTCAGCCCTGTGGGAGAGGGTTGGGGTGAGGGGCAAGCCGTTGTCGTTTATGCTAATGTCGTGTCTCAGCAAAGGCTTACCCAGGGAAAAATATGGAACATAAACTGGACGACTTTATCCGCCATGCGTTAAGTGCCCAACCGATCAGCGGCACCTCGCTGATCATCTCGCTCTACGGTGATGCGCTGAGCCATCGTGGTGGTGAGGTGTGGCTGGGCAGCTTGAGCGCACTGCTGGAAGCCTTGGGCTTCGGCGATCGTTTCGTGCGTACCTCAGTGTTTCGTTTGCAAAAAGAGGGTTGGCTGGACGTAGAGAAGATCGGGCGGCGCAGCTATTACCGCGTTACCGAACAGGGTATGCGCCAGTTTCGCCATGCCGAATCCAAAATCTACCTCAGCGAACAGCCGCAGTGGGATGGCAAGTGGGAGCTACTGCTGTTGGAAAGTGCGGAAAAAACCGAGCGTGCGCGGCTGAAAAAAGAGCTGGGCTGGCTGGGCTTTGGCCAGATCGCCAACAACCTGATGGCCGCCCCCACTCATGCGCAAACCGACGTCACCGCCCTGCTCGGCGAACTCAACGCCAGTGAACAGGTGATCTACTTCCGTGCCGACTATCCCTATAACCGTTCCGAACAGACGCTGCGCCAAATGGTCGCCAGCTGCTGGTCGTTGAGCGAGGTGGCCGGTTACTACCATGAGTTTATCGTCTCCTTCCGCCCGTTGATGGCCCTGCTGCGCGAAGCCGACGAGCAGGAACTGACGCCCCTGCGATGCTTTCAGATTAAGCTATTATTAATCCACTTTTTCCGCCGCGTGGTGTTGAAAGATCCTCTGCTGCCAGATGCCCTGTTACCCGCTCAATGGGAGGGCCAAATCGCCCGCAACCTGTGCATCAATATCTATCAGCGAGTGGATCGCGCCGCGACGGAATATGTCAGCGCTTTGGCAGAAACCTCCATCGGCACCTTACCTGCACCCAGTGCCGGTTACTATCGCCGCTTTGGCGGACTGCCGCGCGATCCCACTACATTTTGAGGAGTTTGCGCTATGCCCGTGTATCAGATTGACGGTTTGACGCCGGTGGTCGATCCCAGCAGCTATGTTCACCCCACTGCGGTACTGATTGGCGACGTGATTATCGGCAAAGGCGTCTACATCGGCCCCAATGCCAGCCTGCGCGGCGACTTTGGGCGCATTGTGGTCGAAGACGGTGCCAACGTTCAGGATAACTGCGTGATGCACGGCTTCCCGCTGCAGGACACGGTAGTGGAACAAGATGGGCATATCGGCCACAGCGCCATATTGCACGGCTGCCGCGTGCGCCGTAACGCGATGATTGGCATGAATGCCGTCATCATGGACGGTGCGATCATTGGTGAGAACTCCATCGTCGGCGCGGGTTCCTTCGTCAAGGCCGCCGCGGAGATTGGCGCCAACCAACTGGTGATTGGCAGCCCGGCAAGGGTGATCCGCGAACTGACCGAACAGGAATTAGCCTGGAAACGCACTGGCACACTCCAGTATCAGGAGTTGGTCTTACGCTGCAAAAACAGCCTGAAAGAAGTGGCCCCTCTCTCTGAACCAGAGCCAGGCCGCCAACGTCTGAACTTCGGCGACCACATCATCCCCAAAAGCCAGCTTTAGTGCTTGGCCGGGCCGCAGCCCGGTCAACATTACTCCAAACTCTGTACCGGTACTTCAGCTGCAACCGATGCCTGCCCTCGTCGACTGTAAAAATAGATGGCGACTAGCAGCGCGGTGAAGGGAATGCCAAACCACAGCGTCATTCTAAAGAAGTCCGTGAACAACGTGGTTATCATCAAGCCAGCCATCAGGAGCGCCCCCGCCAAGGTAAAGTAAGGATAACCCCACATGCGGAACTTGAGGTGCGTCTGCGTATGCTGGCGGCGGAAGAACAGATGGGTAACAAAGATCATCAGCCAGGTGAAACAGGCACCGTACACCGAGATCGACATCATCACCGCGAACGATTGCTCTGGGGCGGCAATACTCAGCACGATAGAGACAATAATCCCCACGCAGGAGAGCGCCAACGCATTGACCGGAATCCCCCGTTTGCTAAGCCGCCCCAGCGCCGCCGGAGCCTGCCCGGCACGGGACAGTGAAAACATCATGCGGGTGGTGATATACAGCTGGCTGTTCATGGCAGACAGTGCCGCAATCAGTACCACAAAGTTAAAGATCCCGGCGGCGGCAGGCAGATGGATCACGTTCATCGCCACCAGGAACGGGCTTTCACCAGTGCCAGACTGCCGCCACGGTACGATGGCCAGCATCAGCGCTATCGACATCATGTAGAAGATAAACAGCCGCAGAATGGTACCTTTAAACGCACTTTTCACGGCAACCACCGGGTTTTTCGCTTCCCCTGCGGCAACCGCGATCATCTCAATACTCAGATAGCTGAATATCGATACGATCACCGCAAACCACATGCCTTTCACCCCGAACGGGAAGAAGCCACCGTTGTCGGTGAAGTTACGGATGCCGAAGGTCGGGTTGGCGGAAAACGCCAGGATGCCGATGCCAATCATGATAAACGCTGAAATGGCCACCACCTTGACGGTAGAGAGGGCGTACTCCACCTGTCCAAAAGACTTGACCCCAACCACGTTGACGACGATCACCGCCGCCGAGAACAACAGCACCCACGGCCAGATCGGCGTACCTGGGAACCAGAACTGCATATACATGCCGATGGCGGTCACCTCGGTGCCCACCGCCAACACCACGCAAGACCAATAGGAATAGCGCACCAGAAAGCCAAACAGCGGGCTGAGATAGAACTCTGCATAATCGCCGAACGATCCTGGGGTTGGGTGCTCGGAGGTCATTTCCGCCAGGCATCCCATCAGCAGCAGCGCAATCACCCCGCCGATGAAATAGCTCAGCAATACGCTTGGCCCAGCCATCTGGATCGCGTAAGCACTCCCCAGAAACAGGCCGGTACCAATGGCCCCACCGATCGCCAGCATCGACATCTGCCCGGCGGTCAGGTGCTTTTTCAGCCCATCCTGCCGCTGGGCGATAGCGTCAAAACGTTTCGCATCTTTCATGGTTGCTCACCTTTTCTATGCGGTACGGGTAACGTCAAGGATGGCGGCGGTCACATAGTCCAGGTTTTGCTGGTTCAGGCCAGGCAGACACATCCTGCCGGGCGCCACCAGATAAATGGAATATTGCTGCCGCAGTTGACCGAGCTGGCGTTCATTCAACCCGGTGTAGCTGAACATGCCCTTTTGATCGCGAATGCGGGTGTAGTCCAGCGTGGTACCGCCCTGCTCCAGGCCAGCAGCCAGGCCAACGCGCATCTGTTTGATGCGTTGACGCATGGTGGTCAACTCACTGGCCCACTGTTGGTATAGCTGCGGGTCTGCCAGCAGGGTTTCCACAATCTGGCTACCGTGAGTCGGTGGGCAGGAATAACTGCGGCGGATCAGCGTCTTCAATGCACCTTTTACGTTCGCCGCCGCCTCGGCCGTAGCGCAGCGCACCGATAGCCCCCCTAAACGCTGGCCATACAGCGCCACGTTCTTGGAAAAGGAGTTGCTGACCAGAAAATCCACGTCGGTTTTCAACATCGCCCGCAGCGCGAAGCAGTCTTCGTCCAGCCCATCGCCAAAGCCTTGATACGCGATGTCAAAGAAAGGCAGTAGCCGACGCTGTTGCACCACATCGATCACCCTTTGCCATTGCGCCGGGCTGAGATCGGTGCCGGTGGGGTTATGGCAGCACGGATGCAGCAATACCACTGCCCCCTCCGGCAAAGTGGAAAGCATGTCGAGCATGGCTTCCAAACGCAGTTGGCCAGACGCATCGTCAAAATACGGGTAGGTATTCACCTTCAAGCCAGCCCCTTCGAAGATCGCCCAGTGGTTGGCCCAGGTAGGATCGGAAACCCAGATTTCGCGGCGCGCCAGATAGTGATAAATAAAATCGGCACCCAGTTTCAGTGCGCCAGAGCCACCCACACTTTGTACCGTAGCAATACGGTCCGCCGGCTCACCAAACAGCAGCGTCTGGATCTGGCGGGCAAACAGTGCAGAACCTTCGATTGGTGGGTAAGTATGTGGCCGCTGTTGTTCCAGTAAACGCTGTTCGGCAATATGTACGGCCTGCATCAGGGGAATATTACCCTGATGATCGTAATACAGACCGATACCCAAATTAACCTTTTGCGGATTAGCATCCTGCATATAGGCTTCCATCAGTGACATAATAGGATCGGGCGTTGACGGGGTAATATGTGCGAACATAGATTATCCTTAACTCATTATGTAATGAATCAGCAGGTGAATATTATTTTATGAAGATTTAATTACGCTGTGGCGCTAACGGTGATTTCTATTTTCATTCCTGGCACCACCAATTTATCAACAATCACCGTTGAGCGGTTGGGATACGGATAATTAAAATACTGTTGATAGATTTTATCGAGCAGTTTAACGTCATTAACATCGGTAAGATAAACAATAACCTGTAATACATTATCGCTATGGCTATTGGCGGCCTTCAGCGTGGTGGCTAAATTATCAAACGTCAGCGTAATTTGTTTTTCCGGATCGCCGGTTTCAATAGTGCCATCCTGGCGGACCGGGCCATGGGCGGTGAATAACATCCCGCCGCCTTTGGTCGCCCAGGAAAAAGGTTGCCCGATCTCCGGCAGGCCGGTTTCAATGACTGTGCGCATCAAGATACTCTCCATCGGTAAGCAGGAAACGGTGCAGAGCGCCATCGGCGGCAAAGACCGCATCCAGCACGCTGTAATGATTAGCACCGGGGAGCGCATAACGGCTAACCGGCAGCCCCTGCGCCCGCAATGCGGAATAATAATAAAGCGATTGCCCAATCAGCTCCGGCAGTTCCGCCGCGCCGTAAAACAGCACCATGGGCTTCAAAGATAGCGGTATATTACGCGCCGGGCTCAAGGCCTCTATCTGCTGGGTGGTCAGCTTTAGCTGCTGGTTTACGTAGCTCGCCAGCAGCGGCTGTAACTCAAAAATGCCGCTGATGGGAAACACCGCCTGCACCCGCGGATGGTGTTGCCAATACGCTGCCAAATGTCCACCGGCAGAATGACCTGTGAGATAAACCGGTTTATCGCCACGCGGCTTCAGCCGCCGCTCGATGGCATCCAGCGCGCCCCCAATTTGCTGACAAATATCGGCCAAGTTAGCCGCTGGCGCCAGGGTATATTCCACCAGTACCACATCAAAGCCTAATGACAATGGCGTGCTGGCAATAAAAGCAAAATCCTGCTTATCACAAAACTGCCAATAGCCGCCGTGAATAAATATTATCGTGCCTTTATATTCTTCAGTTGAATAAAACCAGTCAAAAACTTCACGCGGCGCATCCCCATAAGCCATATTCAACTCATGGCGTTGCTGTTGGTAAACTCGCTGACTGCGTGATTGAAATGAGAGCAGGATCTCGTTTTCATCAGCCACCGTCGTTGCGTTATCGTAACTGCCCGCTAAAAGTTTCATATATTAAACTTTGTTTATTATTTAAGATGTGAGTTAACCATTAGCAACATGTTAAAATATTGTCAAGACAGCGAATGCGGCAATGCGTGTTCGGCGAGATAAATTTATTTTTTCCGGCAATAAGTTTCACTGGTTAAACATTTAGAGGTTATTTTAAAGTTTCATCCATGAAACTCGAAAATAAATTGAGGATAAAAGATAAGTGTGCGCAGCATGCGTCACCCCTACGGGCGAGCCGGTTGTATTTGCGCGATTTGGCTGAGGTGCTGATAAGCGTAATCCCAAAAGGTACGCACCTTCAGCGGCATGTATTGCACATTATTCGCCACCAGTTGCACCGGTATTGGCAGGGGCTCGTAGGCGGCCAGCAGCCGCACCAGCGTGCCATTGGCCAGATCGTCCGCCACCTGATAAGACAGCAGCCGGGCAATCCCCTTGCCTGCCCGCACTGCCAACAGTTGAGTTTCCACCTCGTTCAACAACAAGCGTGGCGTCAAACGTACTCGCTCACCGTTTTCGTCAGGCCCAAAGCGCCATTCACCTGACGTCGGACGTAAAGTGCCGACAATAGTGTCATGATCGCTCAACTGCGCCGGTTCCAGCGGCTCCCCTCGTTGCGCCAGATAGGCTGGGCTAGCCACGGTGATGCGTGTCACCTCTCCAAGCTTACGCGCCACCTTGGAGGAATCCTGCAAATGCCCGATGCGCACCGCCACATCCAGCCCTTCATCGATCAGCTCCAGATTGCGGTCATTTAACTGCATGTCGATGTGGATTTGCGGGTAACGTTCGAGAAAAGCCATCACCATCGGTGCCACATGCTTGCGCCCAAACTGTACCGGCGAAGTAATACGCAGCAGTCCGCTCAGTTGAGCCTCTGCGGTATCCATTACCGCACCTTGATAGTCATGCAACAGAGCACGCGCGCGTTCGGCTAAACGCAAACCGGCCTCCGTAGGTGCCAGACGCCGGGTAGTGCGTTCCACCAGCCGCGCCCCCAACCGCTGCTCCAAAGCAGCGATAGCTCGGGTTACCGCCGGAGCGGAACGGCGCAGCTTGCGGGCCGCACCGGCCAAACTCCCCTGCTGGATCACCGCCACAAAAATCGCCAACTCGTCCAAACGATCCATAGATTATTCCGCCAAGTGAAATTATCAATTGCCATCTTCCCGGATACCCATCATCTGGCGCAAGAGTATTCTGGTCAGCAAGGCCATAAAGGAGACTCACCATGCAAACGTTGAAACTATACGGCACTCCGGCCTCTGGCCATTGCCACCGCGTCGAGTTGCTATTGCGGATGCTAGATCTGCCTTATGAGTATTGCGAAGCCCCGGCCACGGTGCGCCGCAGCGAGGCGTTCCTGAGGCTTAATCCCGTTGGACAAATCCCGGTATTGCTGGCCGATGAGCAGGTATTGAGCGACAGCAACGCCATCATGGTGTACCTGGTCAAACGCTATGCGCCGGATAGCCACTGGTTGCCAGAAGATCCGTTGGCAGCAGCCCAAGTTCAAGCCTGGCTTTCCAAAGCGGCCGGAGAGGTGCGCTATGGCCCCGCATCTTGTCGGATGGTGGTGCAATTTTCTGCGCCAGAGAACTACCCGTCTGCACAAGCCATCGGCGCACGCTTTCTACCCCAGTTAGAGCAACATTTGGCAGAACGCGAGTTTTTGGCAACGTCTTTGCCAACGATTGCCGATCTGGCCTGTTACAGCTACGTGGCGGCCGCCCCAGAAGGTGGACTTTCCCTCAAGTCCTTCCCGGCAATCCAGCGTTGGCTAGATCGTATTGCCGCGCTACCCGGGTTCTTCCCCATGCCTGCGTTACCCCTGCCTGACCAGGCTGTAGGCCAATAACATGTCTCCCTCCATGTTTCATCCCGATGAGCAGTTGGCGCAGGATCTGGCCGGTTTTGATGCGGTGAGCGGGAATATCTATACCGCCATGCCCGATCAACATCGCGAGTTCTTCGCTCACCTGCCCTACCTGTTTGTTGCCACACTGGATGAGCGGCAGTGGCCGGTTGCTACGGTGTTCAGTGGGCCTGCCGGCTTTTTGCGCTCGCCAGATGAAACACATTTGCGGATCGTTTCGCCACGCCGGGCGGACGATCCCGCTCAGGCATCGCTCTATCCCGGGCAGCCTGTCGGCGCATTAGGGTTAGATTTCAGTAACCGCAGGCGCAACCGGGTCAACGGCATCATTAACCGCACGGATAAAAACCGCTTGGAGATTGTGGTGCAACAAAGCTTTGGCAACTGTCCGCAGTACATTCAACGGCGAGAGCTGTTCGCCGAGCCGAGCGTTGCCGCCCCCATTGAGCAGTTGAGTTCGTTAGACGATCAGGCCCGACAACTGATCCAACAGGCGGATACCTGCTTTGTGGCCAGCTATGCCCACGGTGATTCAGCGCAAGGTGGCGTAGATATCTCGCATCGCGGCGGTAAACCGGGGTTCATCCATCTGGCTGGAGAAACCCTGTGGATACCGGATTTTCGCGGTAACCGTTATATGAATACGCTAGGAAACCTGCTGGCACAGCCGAGGACGGCGCTGTTGTTTATCGATTTTGCACACGGGGACATTCTACATTTGCAAGGGGAAACCCAGATCTTATGGCAGGCGGAAAACGAGGCCGTCGAAGGAGCCGAGCGCTACTGGCGATTTGATATCACCAGTGCATGGCGTTTTCGCCAGGCACTGGGCTGGCGCGGCAGAAACGTTGAGTTCTCTCCGGCAACGTTACGCACGGGTATTTGGCAAAATCACGCAGAAAGCTAAACGGTCGCGCATGCTCGCCCTATCCCCATTCAGCGACATTGCCACGCTGTCATCAATCTGCACAGCAGGATCTATTTTTGCTAGCTAGCGCCATTTTAAATAAATCCACGCTGGGTTACAGTGAAAGTGGAGAAGCCCTCCAGTGTACAGTTTGACTCAAAGGAGCTTGAGTATGTTTCCAGAATACCGTGAGTTAATATCGCACCTGAAATCAAGCCATCCCCGCTTCCAGTCATTGTTTGATAAGCACAACCAACTCGACCACCAAATCTCCAGGTTAGAAGGGCCTGCAGGCAACGGCTACTCTGACGAGGTGGTTCGCTTGAAAAAAGAGAAGCTACATATCAAGGATGAGTTACACAAAATACTAAAGGCAGAGGAAGCCGCGGCCAAGTAGCGCATGCCGATCCCCGCGCTACTGCGGGGATCACCGCTTGAGCGCCATTAAACCCATTGGTATAAAATTGCTTATTTATCGTTTCCATTCCATTCTTCGGGACGTTGGTCACAGACAAAGTTAAGCGTAAGTGATTGAATAGTAGCGCAGAGCAAGGTTTTAATCCGCATAGCGGGTAGCCTTGAGACGGTTTGCAAGGCCGTCGCGTTCAGCCACTCCGGCAGCTCTGCGTGAAACGCTTGCTATAGTGCCCCCTTTTGCGGCATGTTGACATTATCAGCCCCAGCCGAATGTTCCAGTGACCCTTAGAGCAACGCAATGATTAAATGGCCGTGGAAAGCAAATCAAGCGCAGGCGGAAACGTTTGCCGACTGGCAGGAAGCCCTGTCCATTCCCCTGCTCTCACCTTTGGATGAGCAAGAGCAGCGGCGTTTGGTGGCGGTTGCCAGCCAGATTTTGCAAAATAAACGCATCGTGCCTTTACAAGGGTTGGAAGTGACATCCCTGATGCAGGCGCGTATTGCCCTGCTGTTTGCGTTGCCGGTGATGGAACTGGGGGCAGAATGCCTGGACGGTTTTAACGAAGTCCTGCTCTACCCAACCCCGTTCGTGGTGGAAGATGAATGGCAGGATGATATTGGTCTGGTGCATTCCGGGCCGGTGGTACAAGCGGGCCAAAGCTGGGAACAGGGGCCTATCGTACTCAACTGGCTAGACGTGCAAGACTCCTTCGACCTTTCCGGCTTCAACCTGGTGATCCATGAAGCGGTGCACAAACTGGATATGCGTAATGGCGGCACCGCTACCGGCGTGCCCCCAATCCCGCTGCGCGATATCGCCGCCTGGGAATACGATTTACACGCCGCGATGGAAAACCTGCAGGATGAAATCGATATGGTGGGTGAAGAAGCAGCCAGCATGGATGCCTACGCCGCCAGCGATCCGGCAGAGTGCTTTGCCGTGCTGTCCGAGTACTTCTTCAGTGCCCCTGAACTGCTGGCCAACCGCTTTCCTGAGTTGTACGAGCATTTCTGCCGCTTCTACAAACAAAACCCACTGGCACGTTTGCAGCGTTGGTATGCGGACAGCGAGCCACAACGGGACTGAGTTTGCTCAGATGATGAGCTGTCGCACCCCCAGAATCAATTTTGCGTTGACACGATCTGCACGGCTGGATATGATGCGCCCCGTTCACACAATTCCTCTGTAGTTCAGTCGGTAGAACGGCGGACTGTTAATCCGTATGTCACTGGTTCGAGTCCAGTCAGAGGAGCCATATTTAGAAAAGCCCGCTTAGGCAACTAAGCGGGCTTTTTGCTTTTTCATTGGCCCCAAGAGCCCCCGCTACCGATCAATCTAGTCAGCCCCCTCACTTGACTTATTTTGTCTAATTTGTATTTTAAGGACATGCATACCTTTTTGATTATCGTCCCCGAAGGGGGCATGTTATTCGAGCCTACGGGCATTGCCGATATCCTGATGCAAGCCAACCGCTTGAGGCCGACGGATGCCGCGCATCCACCTTATCAGGTGTCGATTGCCACGACCCAGGCGCACCGCGTGATCCATGGGGGGGCGGGGCTAAATCTGCTGGCCGATCACCGTCTGACTGACCTTGATCCCACCCTGCCGCGTGACACCATTATAATCACCGGCAAAGGTATGAGCGTTGAGGAAAGCGATATCGTCGTCAATTGGCTGCGTCAGGCTGCGCCGTATGCACGGCGGATCGTATCGATTTGCGGCGGTGCGTGGCTATTGGCTCAGGCCGGTCTGCTTGATGGCCGCCGTGCCACCACGCACTGGCGGCTCCTGGAAGCGATGCAAGCTCAATTCCCCAGTGTCCACGTTGAGAAAGGCCCGATTTATCTTCAAGACGGCAATATCTGGACCTCCGCTGGCGTCAGTTCGGGCTTCGACCTCACGCTGGCTTTAGTGGAAGACGATCACAGCTTCACGTTAGCGCGCGATGTCGCCCAAGACTTGGTGATGTTCCTGCGCCGCCCCGGAGGACAGTCTCAGTTCAGCCGTTTTCTGCTCAGCCAAGCCAGCTCGCCTGGCCCAATTCGTGACCTGCAAACGTGGATACTGCAAAATCTGTCCGGCGATTTATCTGTTGAAAGGTTGGCGGAACACGTGGCCATGAGCCCAAGGAATTTTACCCGCGTTTTCACCCGTGAAACCGGGATCAGCCCCGCCAAGTATGTGGAAGAAGTCCGCCTCGACGTAGCACGGCAACACCTGGAACAAAGCTCGGATAAGCTTGAACAAATCGCCACCGCCACGGGTTTTGGCAACAGCCTCAACCTGCGTCGCGTGTTTGAAAGAAATTTACAACTCACACCCTCAGATTATCGAGAGCGTTTTCACGCTCGCACTATGTCCTAAATTGATTGTTATTTGTCATTTACGCCAAATGATCCACGCACTATTTTGGAACCAGATAACTCACCGAGGAGCACATCATGGTCAAAGTAGGCATTAATGGGTTTGGTCGCATTGGCAGAAACGTACTGCGCGCCGCGCTGGGTCGCAATGACTTTCAGGTGGTGGCAATCAATGACCTGACCGACAGCAAAACCCTGGCTCATCTTCTGAAATACGACTCGCTGCAGGGCACCTTGGCCGCCAGTGTTGAAGCCTCTGAAGGGCAGTTATTGGTGGATGGTAAAACCATTCACGTCTTCTCCGAACGCGATCCGGGCGCAATTGCGTGGAGCAGCGTGGGGGTTGATTTGGTTATCGAAGCCACCGGATTCTTCACCGACAAAGCCAAAGCCGAAGTACATATCACCAAGGGCGGCGCAAAGCGGGTGATTTTATCTGCGCCCGGTAAAGACGATGACATCACGGTCGTGATGGGCGTCAATCATGAGAAATACGATCCCGCCTTGCATAAAGTGGTCAGCAACGGCAGTTGTACAACTAACGGTTTAGCACCAGCAGCGCTGGTTCTGCACCAAAGCTTCGGTATTGAACATGGTTTGATGAACACCACCCATGCCTATACCAACAGCCAGGCCCTGCACGATCAACCGGAAAAAGATCTGCGCGGAGCCCGTGCCGCTGCGCTTTCTATCGTGCCTTATTCTAGCGGTGCGGCTAAAGCGCTCGGTAAAGTGATCCCGGAGTTGGACGGACGCCTGACCGGCTATTCACTGCGCGTACCAGTGCCCGTGGTGTCTATTGTTGATCTGACCGTCACGCTCAAACGTGATGTGACGGTAGAAGAAGTGAACGCGGCATTTCGCAAAGCGGCAACCTCAGGCCCCTTACAAGATATCTTGGGCTACAGCGATGAGCCTTTGGTATCGAGCGATTATCAGGGTGACCCACGTTCATCAATTATCGACGGACTGTCTACGCTGGTCATCGGCGGCAATCTGGTGAAGATCCTCGCATGGTACGACAACGAATGGGCTTTCTCTAATCGTCTGGTTGATCTGGCTGTTTTGATGGACCAACGCGGTTTGTAATTTCGCTAAGCGGGCGCTCTGTGCAGCGCCCCTCATCGCCTCCCTTCTCTTCATCCCCTCCACAAACCAGCCAATGAATTTTCGCGATTACCAGAAAAGCGCCAGCCATCGGCTAGACTTTAACTTGTCAGTGCAGTACTGCTAGATCGATACCTATAAAGAGAAAAATTGCGTCGTAAACAGAATAATATGGGTCATTACCCATCACAGGAGCACGCTATGCGGATGTTTCTTGCAGTGGTCTGGACAGGGCTGTTATTGCTAACCACGCCAACTCATGCAGCAGAACCGGAACCCAGCACCGGGCGGGTCTCGGGCTGGTGGAACTCTTTAACCAGCGGTGTCGCACAAACCTGGGAGGACCCGCAATACCACGATCTTTATCTGCCGTTTATCAGTTGGCACGCCCGTTTTATGTACGACGAGACGGATCATTACAATGAGATGCCGTGGGGCGGCGGCTTTGGGATATCGCGCTATAACGAAGAAGGTGACTGGAGTGCCCTGTACGCGATGATGTTTAAAGACTCCCACAATGAGTGGCAGCCGATTGTCGGCTATGGCTGGGAAAAGGGCTGGTATCTGGATCAGAATCAAGATTTTCGCCTTGGGTTTGGTGTGACGGCGGGGATCACCGCACGTGAAGATTTCGGCAACTACATTCCATTGCCGATCGTGCTGCCGCTGTTTTCCGCTGGCTACAAGCAGGCAACCGTTCAGTTCACCTATATCCCCGGTACCTACAACAACGGCAACGTGCTGTTTGCCTGGTTACGCTTTAGTTTTTAGTTCGGAGTCATCATATGAGCGGGCGCACATGATGCGCCCCTACTCCACGCAAGTGCAGCAGCAGATAGATTCATTCGGCCAACGCTTTACGCTATGCTGAGGTATCGCAAGAACCGAGGAAAAACAATGAATACCCCTGAAAAAAAGTCGCTGACTGCCCTGCAAGCCCTCGACCAACTCGAAGTACTGTATGACGCATCGGTCAACGCGTTGCGCGCGGCCATCAAACAATTTATCGCGGATGGCACCCTGCCAGAATCGCAGGCCCGTGCCTCGGGGCTGTTTTCCTACCCGGAGCTGCGAGTACGCTGGGATGGTGAACATCCCGACCATCCAAGAACTCGGGCCTATGGCCGTTTTACCCGGCCTGGCAGCTACACCACCACCATCACCCGGCCGCAGCTGTTCCGCCCTTATCTTGCCGAACAGTTGGCAATGCTGACCAGTGAGTATGCCGCCGTGATCGAAGTGGTTCCTTCTCAACAGGAGATCCCCTTCCCTTATGTGATCGACGGCTCCGATCTGGCCTTGGACAGAACCATGAGTGCCGGGCTTACCAAGCATTTCCCCACTACCGAGCTGGCGCAGATTGGCGATGAAAATGCAGACGGCCTGTCCCCTTTTGCCAACCATTTTCCACTCTCCCATTTTGACGCGCTGCGGACCGATTTCTCACTGGCCCGTCTGCGGCACTACACCGGCACGCCGGTGGAACATTTTCAGCACTTTGTGTTGTTTACCAACTACACGCGCTATGTCGATGAGTTTATCCGCTGGGCGTGTAGCCAGATCGCCGATCCGGCCAGCCCCTATATCGCGCTTTCTTGCGCCGGTGGCCACTTTGTTACGCCAGAAACGCCAAATCCAGAGCAGACGGTGTCCGATCTAGCCTGGAAGAACCACCAAATGCCCGCCTATCACCTGATCGCCAACGATGGCCAGGGGATCACGCTGGTCAATATTGGTGTCGGCCCTTCCAATGCCAAAACCATCTGCGATCACCTGGCCGTGCTGCGTCCCCATGCATGGCTGATGATTGGCCACTGCGGCGGCCTGCGGGAAAGCCAGTCAATTGGCGACTACGTGTTGGCCCACGCCTACCTGCGTGACGATCATGTATTAGACTCGGTGCTGCCACCGGATATCCCAATTCCAAGCATCGCGGAAGTTCAGCGTGCGCTGTATGACGCCACCAAAACGGTAAGCGGTATGCCTGGGGAAGCGGTAAAACAGCGGTTACGTACCGGGACAGTGGTCACCACCGACGATCGTAACTGGGAGCTGCGCTATTCGGCTTCCGCACTGCGCTTTAACCTCAGCCGCGCCGTCGCCGTCGATATGGAAAGCGCCACCATCGCGGCGCAGGGTTATCGCTTCCGGGTGCCTTATGGCACACTGCTGTGCGTGTCTGATAAACCGCTGCATGGCGAGATTAAACTACCGGGCCAAGCCAACCGTTTCTACGAGGGTGCGATTTCGGAGCACTTGCAGATCGGGATTTGTGCCATCGACCTGTTGCGGGCTGAAGGTGAACATCTGCATTCACGCAAACTGCGCACCTTCAACGAGCCGCCGTTCCGCTAACCCAAAGGCTGGGCGCCGCACGCGGCGCCCCTACAGCGCCAAAGCCAGCATTCGCGTCGGCTGATGATGGCTGGCGGTAATTTCCAGCAGGATCTCCTTCACCGCTCCCGCCACCGCAGTGAGCGGCTTTTGGCCGCAAACCACTAACGCCAGCGGTACCGAAAGCGCCGGAGCATTGAGGCGGATCATCCAGGCCTTGGCCGGGCCGATCGTCGCCCTGGCAATCGATTCTGGCAGGATCGTCGCCCCCATTCCGCTAGCGATAGCGGCGCAAAGCATGCTGTGTGATTCGATCTCACCAATCACATTCGGCGTGAGTTGGCGCAGCGCCAGAGCCTCATCGACCAGGTCACGCACCAAATCCCCCTCACGTGGCAAGAACAGATTAAACCTGCTCACCGCCGATAAATCGATGCTGTTGCCCGGATGAGGGATACTTCTTGCCGCGACCAGATACAAATCCTCTTTCGCCAACGCCGTAACGTTCAGGTTCGGTGGCATGTTCTGCCCGTACATCACCGCCATATCCAGAGCCTGCGTCGCCACCTGCTGGCTCAACGCGTTGCCGATATTCTCATTCAGGCTCAGCAAAATCCCAGGATGCCGATCGCGTACCGCTTGCAACAGCGGCAGCGCCAACTGCGAGGCCGCACTGCCTTGCACCAGGCCGACCGCCACCTGTCCAACCAGCGTTTCCCCACTGCCGATCACAGCTTGCTGGGCCTGCTCGCACTGCTGAAGGATGGTTTGCGCATGCGCATAAAGAATATTGCCGGCCTCCGTGGGCATCACTCCGCGCTTGGTACGGATCAGCAATTGCTGTTTCAGTTCCCCTTCCAGAGTGGCAACTTGCTGGCTCAGCGCAGGCTGCGCAATATGCAACACTTCTGCCGCCTGAGTCAGGCTGCCGATATCGACGATCTTTACGAAATACTTCAGGCGTCTGAAATTCATCGTGGCTCCTAGCTGCGGTTAACTGCATTCAATATCAACGACTGCAACTACAGCAAAAAACGGGCCAGGCAGAACAAGCAGTGCATTATCAGCCTAAGTGATTAAAAAATAATGAAAGGTAACGATATGGCGGGATTGGGTGAAAAGGTAAAGCCGGGTTCTGCACCACACTGGGGCATTGCCAGTCCCCAGCGTGGTTCAGCTAAAAAAAACCCGCCAATCGTCTGGCGGGTTAGTTATAGGGTTACGGAGCTTTTTGCTCGGAGGCCGGTATCACATCCAGGATGCGTACGTTATAGACCATGGTCGCGCCCGGTGGGATATCCGGTGCCATGCCTTTCTCGCCATAGGCCAGTTCAGGTGGCACCACCAGCGTCATGTTACCGTGGTTCTTCAACTTACCTAGCGCTTCGCGGAACAGCGGTGGATACGCGCTCAGCGGCTGCGAAATTGAAGTGCCAGCCAGATCCATATCCTTGATCACTTTACCGTCGGTCAAGCTCTCTTTAACCACCACGGCAACGGTATCACCCTCACCAATCACGCTATCGCCAACATAATCGATGCGGTAATAGAAGCCTTGCTTAGACTGTACGACGCGTGGCTGCTTCTTGAACTTATCGATGTAGCTGCTGCCTTGTTTTTCGTTCTGCTGTTTGATCTTTTTATGCTGATTGCTCAGCTCCAACTCGCTTTCATACAAGGCTTTGGCAATCTGTTCTTTGGCCAGTTTGGTCTGGCCATTGATGACATCAGTGACACCTGCCAGCGCCAGTTGGCGGTTCACGTCTACACCCTGGGTCTTTTTGCTGTTGAGCAAATCCAGGATGTCATTACCCAACGCGGTACCGATCGCATAATCGCGTTTTTCCACCTGCGTTTTCGGCTCCGTGACCACGGACGTGCCAGCCGTTTGCTTTTTCTCGGCTGCAGTCAGCTTTTGCTGTAGCTGGGCAAGTTCCTGCACCTTCTGCTCATTGTCTTTGGTTTGTGCCGCCAACTGCTCTTGCAGCTTGGCACTCTCCTGCTGACTCGCCTGCTGCAACTCGGCGATCTGCTTCGCTTTCTGCTCGCTGTCTTTGGTCTGAGCCGCTAACTGCTCCCGCAACTTGGCGCTCTCCTGCTGACTCGCCTGCTGCAACTGGGCGATCTGCTGCGCTTTCTGCTCGCTGTCTTTAGTCTGAGCCGCTAATTGCTCTTGCAGCTTGGCACTCTCTTGCTGACCCGCCTGCTGCAACTTGGCGATTTGCTGCGCTTTCTGCTCGATGTCTTTAGCCTGAGATGCTAATTGCTCTTGCAGCTTGACACTCTCCTGCTGACTCGCCTTCTGCAACTGAGCGATCTGCTGCGCTTTCTGCTCGCTGTCTTTAGTCTGAGCGGCCAACTGTTCCTGCAGCTTGACACTCTCCTGCTGACTCGCCTTCTGCAACTGGGCGATCTGCTGCGCTTTCTGCTCGCTGTCTTTAGTCTGAGCGGCCAACTGTTCCTGCAGCTTCGCACTCTCCTGCTGACTCGCCTTCTGCAACTGGGCGATCTGCTGCGCTTTCTGCTCGCTGTCTTTAGTTTGTGCGGCCAACTGCTCTTGCAGCTTGGTGTTCGACTGCTGACTGGCCTGCTGCAACTGGGCAATCTGCTGCGCTTTCTGCTCACTGTCCTTGGTCTGAGCGGCTAACTGCTCCTGCAACTTCGCCAATTCCTGCTGGCTTTGCTGGAGTTGTTTAACCTGCTGAGCCTTCTGATCGTTGTCTTTGCCATACACCGTCAACTGTTCTTGCAGCTGCTTTATCTGCTGCGCCTTCTGTTCACTGTCTTTGGTCTGCACGGTCAGTTGATCTTGCAGTTTCGCCATCGTCAGCAGCTCTTGCTGCAATTTCTTCATTTGCTGAGCTTGTTGCACGAAATCTTTGTTATTAAGCGCCAATTGCTCCTGCAACTGCTTGGCCTGTAGCGCTTTTTGTTCGCTATCCTTGGCCTGGGCAGCCAGTTGAGTCTGCAACTTGGCCAACTCTTGCTGGCCTTGCTGGAGTTGCTTCACCTGCTGGGCTTTCTGCTCATTATCCTTACTGGAAGCCGCCAACTGTTCCTGCAGCTGTTTGACCTGCTGCACTTTCTGCTCGCTGTCCTTGGCTTGAGTAGCTAACTGAGCCTGCAGCTTGGCCAGCTCTTGCTGGTTTTGCTGCAGCTGTTTCAGCTGTTGCGCTTTCTCATCATTGGCTTTGGTTTGTGCAGCTAGTTGCTCTTGCAGCTTGCTACTGGTCTGTTGCAACTGTTTCACCTGCTCGGCTTTTTGCTCGCTGTCTTTGGTCTGGATGGCTAGCTGTGCCTGCAACTCTGCGACGGTTTGCTTATTTTGTTGCAGCTGCATCACTTGCTGCGCTTTCTGCTCATTATCTTTAGTTTGCGCGGTCAACTGCTCCTGCAACTTGGCGCTCGCCTGTTGCAACTGCTTCACCTGCTCAGCTTTCTGCTCGCTGTCTTTGGTCTGAGCGGCCAGCTGTTCTTGCAGTTTTGCCAACGACTGTTGGTTTTGCTGCAGTTGTTTCAACTGCTGGTTTTTTTCATCAAGGCCTTGGGTTTGCGCGGTCAGTTGCTCCTGCAACTTGGCACTAGCCTGTTGCAGCTGCTTCACCTGTTCGGCTTTCTGCTCGCTGTCTTTGGTCTGTGCGGCCAGTTGATCTTGCAGCTTAGCCATCGCTTGCTGGGTCTTCTGCTCATTCTCTTTGCTGCGCGCCGCCAACTGATCTTGCAACTGTGTTACCTGCAGGGCCTTTTGCTCACGCTCTTTGGTCTGGGCAGCCAACTGTTCCTGCAGCTTCGCCAACGCCTGCTGGTTTTGCTGTAGCTGTGTAGCCAGTTGGGCTTTTTCAGCGTTGACTTTGGCTTGTGCCGTCAACTGCTCCTGCAGCTTGGCGCTCGCCTGTTGCAGCTGCTTCACCTGTTCGTCTTTCTGCTCGCTGTCTTTGGTCTGTGCGGCCAGTTGATCTTGCAGCTTCGCCATCGCTTGCTGGGTCTTCTGCTCATTCTCTTTGCTGCGCGCCGCCAGTTGATCTTGCAGTTGTGTTACCTGCAGCGCCTTTTGCTCACGCTCTTTGGTCTGGGCAGCCAACTGTTCCTGCAGCTTCACCAACGCCTGCTGGTTTTGCTGCAGTTGTGCAGCCAACTGCGCTTTTTCATCGGTAGTTTTGGTTTGAGCCGCGATCTGTTGCTCTTGCAGCTTGGCGCTGGCCTGCTGCAACTGCTTAATTTGTTCGGCTTTCTGCTCACTGTCTTTGGTTTGAGCAGCCAACTGTTCTTGCAGCTTCGCCATCGCCTGTTGGGTCTTCTGCTCATTCTCTTTGCTGCGTGTCGTCAGCTGTTCTTGCAGCTGTTTGACCAGTTGGGCTTTGTATTCACTGTCTTTGGTCTGGGTGGCTAACTGCTCTTGGAGCTTCGCCAACGCCTGCTGGTTTTGCTGCAGCTGCTTGGTCTGCTGGGCTTTTTCATCGTTAGTTTTAGCATACGCCGTTAGCTGCTCTTGCAGCTTGACGCTCGCCTGTTGCAGCTGCTTCACCTGTTCGGCTTTCTGCTCGCTGTCTTTGGTCTGTGCGGCCAGTTGATCTTGCAGCTTCGCCATTGCTTGCTGGGTCTTCTGCTCATTCTCTTTGCTGCGCGCCGCCAGTTGTTCTCGCAGCTGTGTTACCTGCAAGGCTTTTTGTTCACTGTCTTTGGCCTGGGCAGCCAACTGTGCTTGCAGTTTCGCCACCTCCTGCTGATTTTGTTGCAGTTGCTTGGCCTGCTGGGCTTTTTCATCGTTAGTTTTAGCATACGCCGTTAGCTGCTCTTGCAACTTGGCACCAGCCTGTTGCAGCTGTTTCACCTGCTCGGCTTTCTGCTGGCTGTCTTTGGTTTGCGCAGCCAGTTGCTCCTGCAGCTTCGCCATTGCCTGCTGGGACTTCTGTTCATTCTCTTTGCTACGCGCTGACAGCTGATCCTGCAATTGGGCTATGGCCTGCTGGTTTTGCTGTAACGTTTGCTGCAGTTGTTTGATCTGTTGCGCTTTTTGTTCGTTATCTTTGGTTTGCGCTGCCAACTGTTGCTGCAATTGCGCACTGTTACGTTGTTCCTGCTGTTGCAGCTTCATTTGCTGCATCTGCCGCTCGCTTTCCTTGGCCTGTGCAGCAAGCTGCTGCTGCAGCCGCGCATTTTCCCGCTGGCTTTGCTCAATGGCCTGTTGCAGACGCGCCAACTCTGCAGAAGAGCCCGCTGACTGAGATTGCGTTATACGCACCTGCTCGAGAGCCGCTTCCTGGCTGGTGACTTTGGCTTTCAGCTGATTGATGGTTGCCTGCAGCGTCTTCATTTCGCGAATACGCTCACTACCCCTCTCATCCGCCGACTTTGCAAGTGCGTTAGGTTTGCTGCTGGCAGGTTTACTACTTTTGGGTCTTGCAGGTTCTGCTGTATCCAGTTGTGAAGGCGTCAGAAACAGGAGCGCCGGAGCCTCATCCACCTGGCGTGTGATCGCGTCCAGTGAATTCAACGCATGGGCATCGGGAGTAACCGCCTCCTCAGCCCTTACTACTCCTAGCGGCAACGCCAACGTCAACAAGGCACCGCAATATATCCTGCGTTTCATTTCACGCTTTCCCCTCTCTGGATCAAGCCTTGCAGGACGTCACGTTCGATCTCGGCACATAGCTGATTGGTCTTGTATTTGTACAACGCATCAAGGGTATCTTTGGTTGTCGCATTGACATCGCCGCGTACCGCGCCATAAACCGAGGCATTGTTCACCAGACGGTTAAAGTTGGCCTGCTTGGCCGCGTAAGCCTTCGGATTGACCTGCTTGAGTGACGCCAACTCGCTTTGGCAAAGGCCAATTTTGCTGGTTTTGGTTTCTGCGGCAGCCGGTTCTGGCGGTGGGGACACGCTGATCTGTTGAGGGGGAGCTTGTACGGTGGTCGCTGGTGGGGTTTCTTGCCAACGGGTCTGTGCGGTTTTCTGGCATCCTGCCAGCAACAAACCACTGCACAGTATTACGCCTAAACAGAGGTTCTTTTGGGTGCTTATCATCGAAAATTCCTTTCAAAAAATTCCGTTACCGACAGGTCAACTCAGACCAGATCGGCTATATCCTGGATAAATAATACGAGCATTTTTCAGCAATGATATAGGGGTGGCTCTTCAGTAGCAAACATTCACTGGAACTATACTATGGCCGCTCATTGCCCCTACTCTTGCAACGTTCGCCATGGTCTATTAACTTAACGAATACTTAACCGGGTTTCATCGGTGACCTGCATAGCGCAATAAGGCGCCTGCAACTTGCCAGCGATTTAACCTGCCCACGACGCTTATGAAGTGCAAAATAATACTGGTATTTTTTATATCCAGCAACTCTGCAAGCGGGCCTGAACGCCGAGTTGCGTGGCAAAAACGGCGCTTGTCGCCAAGTAAGGACAAAGACACACTCCCGCATACAGCAGCATTCATTCTGATCTCTTGGTAAAAAAAGCGCCAAAAAATAAAACAAAATAGATTAAAAACAATGATATGCATGAAAATCTGACAGTTTCCGCCGCTATCATCGCAACCCCCGTTTTTCCTAATGAAAATGGCTATCCGCCACGATTAAAAATAGATATTTATATTATTAAAAACGCATTTTTTGGCGATTTACTCCACACGTGCCCGGATGTTTTTCCATAGCGACAGCGCAATCTAAAGATTTATCCGAGGCACTCTGATTGTTGTATTAAAAATACAGGACTTGATGATAATCCTTAAACTTATTTTTCCATCGATCAGTAGGAATAATCCATGAAAATCACAGGAAATATCTTAGCTAACAAGCTCAACCCCTCACTCTATAATTAGGAATTTTCTTGGGTTTTAGCCTTTAAAATATCAGCACCCCGAAAAATTCGGGATTAACTTACAAAGTGTGCCCGCCCTGCAATGATAGCGGCCTGTCTGTCAGTGATAAAGTTTAACCTGCTGGAAAACAAGCCAATTTGCTCATAACCTCGACAAACGGAACATTTGTGCATTTTCATGCTTTACAAGCCCCATCGGCACCGCTATTATTCGCCCCGTTCACACGATTCCTCTGTAGTTCAGTCGGTAGAACGGCGGACTGTTAATCCGTATGTCACTGGTTCGAGTCCAGTCAGAGGAGCCATATTTAGAAAAGCCCGCTTAGGCAACTAAGCGGGCTTTTTGCTGTTTAACCACTGGGTGACTCAATCGTCATAAGGTTCGCCGAGTGTCAGCATCAACCGGTTGGCCCAAGCAAAGAAGGCCGTCGCCTGCACCAGGTCCAACAACTCCAGTTCGCCCAACCCTTGTTCGCGTAACGCAACCAGTTGAGCCGCATTGGCCTGCGGTGGCGTGGCCGAAAGCGCTGCGGCAAAGTCTATTTGCGTACGCCAATCCTCACCCTGCCCCTCGCTCAAGATCCCTCCCGGCGCGACATCCAGCAGGCGCTGCACCTCTTCAGCCCTTTTGGATAACTGCGCCGCTTTACGCGCATGCACCGAGGCACAGTAAATACAGCCATTCACCTTGCTGGCCACCGCCGCAGCCAACTCCCTATCCTGGCGGGCCAGGCCACCCACGGTGTAGAAAATGGCCCTATCGGTGATGGTTCGCTGTTCCAGCACCGCATGATCGCGCGCCAACAAACGGAAATAGTCAGAATCCGCGTGACCGAACTTGGTCAACAAGGCTTTTCCCGGTTCGTCAAACGCCTCCAAGGGTTTAGCCGCAATCCAGGGCTCCCATCCCAACTCCTGGCTGGTGAACGCAGGCGGTGCATGGCGGCCACTGGCTGTATGACTCGCGGTGCGCCAGGCGGAAGCTCGAACGGGAGCACGGCCACTGGTCGCTACCGGCAATCCTGCCAGCAAGCGGTAGCCGTACAACAGACGGCTCTGGAAACTGACAAAGGCGATCAGCTGTGAAAGCGTGACGATGTCATCCAATGACCACCCCGCCTGTTGCAGAGCCTGTAAGTGTTTGGCTTCTGCCCCGGCAGGTTTGAAGGCCAGGCGTTCTGCGTGATCCAATGCGGCCTGCAAACGTGGGCCGTCTGCGGGCGGAGTCTGCTGCAGTTGAGCATAATGCCCCGCCAATTGCCGATCGCCGTGCCATTCACTGATACGTTGAGCCAACAGCAGGCGTTCCGCAATCCCAAAACCGCCCACATCCTGTGGCGCGAACAGCCTCTGATAGCTGGCCTCAATCCCGTCGGTTGCCGCCTGGCGTGTTGCTCTGGCCTGTGCCAAAGGAGAGTCTGGGGAGATTTCAGCCAGTCTGGTCAGATGATCCTGGGTATCGGTCATACGTTTTCCTCTGCGTGATGTGAATAAGCCAACGTGGCAGGATTGCGCCGCTGCCAGCCCAGTGCCGGTGCAACGTCGCGAGCTATCAGCTCAATGGAGCGCAAAATATAGGCGTGTGGCGGATCGATAGAGTGCACCTGAAACGCCAGATCGGTGACACGGGCCAGCGCGCTATCGCGTTGCAACGAGGCGATCACCTGCTCTGGCGTACCGAGATGCACGTCAAAAGCGCGGATCAGACCGTCGAGCGACTCATCCTGTACCTGATGCCCACTGGCGCGTAAGCGCTCCAATCCACGGCTAAGCCCCTGTGCAGCAAAATCCCGCGCACGGTTCTGATCTTCAGTCACAAAAGCGGTGCGCGATCCCATGATGCGGGGCTCTACACCAGGCGGCAGCGCGGCGAGATAGGCATCAATAATCGGATTTTGCAGCTCATCGAGTGGCGTATCCGGTGCATCTGACGGCCTGGGTTGAGTGCGAGACAACATCAGCCCATCTCCAGCCTTACCAGCCCGGATCCCACCGTCAACCGAGAAGGTGGCTTGCCAGACGCGTTTTTTCAGTTGGGGAGCAGCCGGATAAAGACGGTTGGCGGAGTTGCCGAGCGCCTCACCACTCCAGGCGTCCAGCAGAATGCGTAAATTATCGTTAAACGCCGCATTACGCCGCTCGGCATCAATACCAAAAGCGCTAAACGAAGACGGGGTTCCCCCTGCCGCCAGCCCCACTTCCAGCCGGCCACCAGAGAGCAGATCCAACACCGCCGTATCTTCCGCCACGCGAACGGCTGACTCCATCGGCAAGGTGATCACTCCAGTCCCCAAACGAATATGCCGGGTATGCGCCGCAGCCTGAGCCAAAAAAACCAGGGGTGAAGGCAAGCCGCCCTCATCCTGATGAAAATGGTGCTGCGCTACCCAGGCGGTATCGAACCCGGCGCGTTCGGCATGGACAATCTGCTCGGTGGCCAGCCGGTAACGTTCCTGAGCACTGCCGTTATCCAGCAGGCGGGTAAAAAAGCCGAGACGTTTAGCGCTCATGAGGCATCCTTCAAAGTTTGGTACATCGCACGGCCAGGAATGGCCGCAATCAATTGGCGGGTATAGTCACTGCCGGGCCGGGCAAATACCTCGGCGGTAGTGCCTGCATCTACCTGTTGCCCACGGCACAGCACCGAGACGCTGTGCGAGATTTGCCGCACCGTAGCCAGATCGTGCGAGATAAACAGGTAGGTCAGCCCCAACTCTTGCTGTAGCTGCTCTAATAAGCGCAGGATTTGCGCCTGCACGGTGACGTCCAACGCCGAGGTAGCTTCATCCAATACCAGCACCCGAGGTTGCAATATCAGAGCACGAGCGATGGCAACCCGTTGGCGTTGGCCCCCTGAAAGCTCACGCGGTTTGCGCGTCAGAAGTTCAGCAGGCAGAGCGACTCGTTCGAACAATTCCCGCACCCGCCGGTAACGCTCTGCTTTGGCGACAGGCTCAAAGTTGAGCAACGGCTCTTCAATCGCCTGATACAGGGTTTGCGCCGGATCGAGCGAAGCAAAGGGGTTTTGATAGACCAGTTGAATACGTCGCCGAAACTGGCGCAGCGCCTCGCCCTTCAGCCGGGTAAAATCGACGCCGTCGATGATGATTTGCCCCGCATCCGGCCGCTGAAAACCCAGCAGGCAGCGGGCCAAAGTGGTTTTACCGGAGCCAGACTCGCCGACCAACGCATGAGTAGTGCCGCGCTGCACGCTGAACGACACCCGATCCAACGCCCGGAACGCCTGCCCGCCTCTGCCAGCAAAACGGAAATCCTTCACCAGCTCGTTGACGACGATCGCCGGTTCCGCCTTACGGACGATAATTGGCGGAGCAACGGAAGCCAGCGAAGGCACATCGGCAAACAAGCGGCGGGTATACTCATGCGCCGGTGCCTGCAACACCGCCGCCGTTTGCCCCTGCTCTTGCACTCTGCCCTGACGAAACACCAGTAGCCTATCGGCCCGTTCCGCCGCCACGCCCAAATCATGGGTGACAAACAGCACCGCCGTGCCAAACTCCTGACGCAGTTCGTCGATCAGATCGAGGATGCGTTTTTGCACCGTGACGTCCAGCGCGCTGGTCGGTTCATCGGCAATAATCAACGCGGGCCGTAACGCAATGGCGATGGCAATCAGCACCCGCTGTTTCATGCCGCCGGAAAGCTCATGCGGATATTGGCGCGCGCGCAATTCAGGATGAGTCAGCCCCACACGGGTGAGTAACTCCACTACCCGAAGCTGTACCAGCTTGCGTGGCAGACGCTGGTGAATATTGATGATCTCGGCAACCTGCTCACCGATGGTTTTAACCGGGTTCAGCGAACTGGCGGGATCTTGCGGGATCAGACTTATCTGCGCGCCACGCACTGCATCCAACTGGCGCGGTGTCCAGTGCGTAATATCGGTGCCATTAAGCCGGATCGCCCCCTGCTCCAGGCGGCCATTTTCCGCCAGCAGGCCGATTATCGACTGGGCCGTGGTGGTTTTACCCGATCCCGATTCCCCCACCAGGGCAACGACCTCCCCCGGCTGAATGGTAAAAGAAACGTTGTGCACCACCCGCTGGTTACTATAGGCGATAGAAACGTTATCCAGTTCCAGCAGTGGCGCGGGTGAAACGGTTGTCTGTGGGGTCATCGGCGCGCGCTCCCTAATGCATGGCTGATTCGGTTGGCCGCCAGCACCACGGCAACCACCATCAGGCCGGGGAAGGTCGTCAGCCACCAGGCCGTTGAGATGTAGTTACGCCCTTCGGCGATCAGCAAGCCCCACTCCGGCGTGGGCGGTGGCGTGCCGTACCCCAGGAAGCTCAGGGTGGCGATCGCCAGAATGGCATTGCCAAACTGTAGGGCAGAGAATGCAATCACCGAGGTCAGTGAATTAGGCAGAATATGGCGCCATAGCACCGCCCAAAAGTGTCCGCCGCTACCGTAAGCCGCCTCAACGTAGTCGCTGTGCCGCACCCGCAGCACCTCCGCACGAGCCAGACGCGCAAAGTTGGCCACCGACGAGATCCCCACCGCCAGCGCCGCATTCACCGTGCCAAAACCCAGCAGGATAATTACGCTCAAAGAAAGCAGCAGCCCAGGGATCGACAGCAAAACATCAACCAAGCGCATCACAACATCATCGGCGATGCCGCCCAAAGCCCCGGCGACTACGCCCAGCAACGTCCCCACAACCAGCCCCAACGCCACGGCAACCAACGCTGCGGATAAAGTGTTCGATGCGCCATACACGATCCGGGTGTAGAGATCGCGGCCCAGTGGGTCTGTGCCCAGCCAATGTTCACCACCCGGTGCCAGACGCTGTGCTCCGGCAATTCCTTCCGTGCCGCTGTACGCAGTAAAGATCTCAGGGGCGATCGCCCAAAGCACAGCGATCGCCAGCACGGCCCAGGCCAGCCCCAGGCTGAGCGGATAACGCCGCTGAGCGCGCCTGGCGGTGGGTAAACTACCTTCGGTTTCCCCGCCGGACAGATCGCGTTCCGGCATCACGGATTTTTCCAACGGAATACTGCTCATCGGGTCGCTCCTGCATAGGATTTCAATCTGGGATCGAGCAGCGGGAACAGCAGATCGACCAGCAGATTGAGGAAGACAAAGGCGGCGGCAGAGATCATCACTACCGCCTGTAACACCGCCACGTCCTGATTCACGACCGCCTGCTGCGTCAGTTGCCCCAGGCCACTGCGGCCAAATACGGTTTCTGTGATCAACGCCCCGGCGATCAGTTCGCCAAACAGAATGCCCGCAATGGTCAGCACTGGCAGCATCGCGTTACGCGCCACATGCCGCCACAGCACTCCGCTACGACTAGCCCCTTTGGCTCGCGCCACCGCCACAAACGGCTGGGTTTGCACGCTATCGATGCTGCGGATCAGGATCTGCGCCAACGGGGCAGAGATTGGGATTGCCAGGGTGGCGATCGGCAACAGCAGCCCAATCCACTCCCCTGGATTGATGATCGGCACCAGTTTCAGCCGGAATGAAAAGATCTGGATCAACACGATGCCAAGCCAGAAGGTGGGAACCGATACAAACAGCGCAGGCAGCGATTGCAGCGCCGATTTCAGCCAGCCAAAACCGATCAGATTGGAGACAAAGGCAATGACCAGCGCCAACAGCAAGGCCAGGGTGAAGCCCAGCACCGCTAATTGCAGGGTGGCGGGCAGATTGGCAGCCAGCAAAGCACTGACCGGCACGCCGTTCTGGATCGAATAGCCCAAATCACCGCGCAGGAAATTCCCCAACGTATGCAGATATTGCTGCCACAGGGGCACATCGGCACCGTAGGCGGCGCGCATGTCGGCGATCTGATCCGGGCTAAGCCCCATATCCGGGTTCTGGAATTTAATCAGGATCGCGTCACCGGGCAGTACCTGTAGCAAGATAAACGACAGGGTAAATGCCGCCCACAGCACCAGCAACGCCTGCCCGGTTCGGCCACTCAGGTATTTCAGCATCTTTATCTCCTCGAATATGGCGTTAGCGTTTCTCTAACCACGCGCCATAGAAGCTTGGCCGACCCACGGCTTCAAAGTTGACGCCTTTCAGATAGGGAGCACCGGCAAAGACCTGCGGCTCTTCAAAGAACGGGATCACATAGGCCTGATCCAGCAGATACTTTTGAGCCTCACCGGCGATCTGTAAGCGCTTGGTCGGATCCACCTCAGAGGCGATCCCCAGCAGCAGTTGGTTCAGCGAATTGTCGATAAATTTACTGTTCTGGCTGGTGCCACCCTGCTGCAACAGGCCATCACGATTGGTGGGATAAAACTGGCTTTTAATCACATCGGGATCGGCACGGCCCACTTCGACCACCGAAGCCGGGGTCTTTTGCGGATCGAGGTTATCTGCCACCCGGCTGCCAGCATCGCCTGCCAGGATATTCAGCCGAGCCCCCACCTTGCCCCATTGCTGCGAGACCAGTTGCAGTACCGCCTTGTTTTGCGGCTGCGGAAGCGACTCGTACACCGTTAACAACAGCTTTTTACCGTCTTTCTGGCGCAGACCATCGCTGCCCTTTTGCCAACCGGCGTCATCTAGCAGGCGGTTGGCCTTCGCCAAATCGAAGGTCAATTTATCGGAGAGATCGACAAAACCAGCTGCCGAGGAGGCGATCACCGATTTGGCTTGTGGATAGTTGGCGGAGAACAGCGTATCGACGATCTGTTTGCTGTCGGTGGCATGCAGCAGCGCTTGCCGCACGCGGATATCGGCCACCAGCGGATTGTCTGGCCTGAAGGCAATGCTGTCGTTTACGCCACGGGTTGGCGCGGCATAGATCGTAAAACCCTGGTCTTGGGTTTGCTTCTCATCGTAAGCCTGGATCTGGCGAATAAAGTCCGCCTGCCCGGCCTGCAACGCACCAATTCGCACGCTGTCTTCCGGGGTGACGATCACCTTGATGGCATCCAGATTGGCCCGCCCTTGCTGAGGCAGCTTGGCGGGCCCCCAACTATAGTCTTGACGTACGCTGAGATCGACCTCCCGCCCTAAGGTTTCACCGCTCACCACAAACGGGCCAGAGCCGATAATATGGCGCGCATCACCCAGTTCATCGTATTGGCGGTTCAGCGTGCTGAGCGACACCAGCCCGGAACCGATGGTCGCCGTACCTTGCAGGAAGCCTGGGGACGAGCGCTTGAAATAGAATTTGACCGTCAGCGGATCGATGACCTCACTGTGGTCATAGTTATTGATCACCTCGGAAACCGGCAAGCGCAGCGCTTTATTGCCCAAGCCGTAGGTATCAAAGTTCTTGGCTACCGCGTTGGCATCCAGCGGTGTCCCGTCGGAGAAGGTCACTCCGGGGCGCAGTTTGAAGGTATATTCCGTTTTATCGGGGTTGCTGGACCAGGACTCGGCGATCCAGGGTTCGATCTCCAGTGTCTTTGGGTTCTGGTAGGTCAGCTTGTCGGTGATCTGGTTAAGGATACCGCCGTTGGGGTAAAACCCACCTGAAGGGGGATACAGATTGGTATGGGCCTGCTGCTCCAGATAGATCAGCGTGCCGCCCTGCACCGCCGCGATGGCCGGGCTCGCCGCAGCCGCAGCGCCTAATACCACCGCCAGTCCGCTGGTTAACGTCTTGAAAGGAAAATTAAACATGGGTGCCGTGCCTTCTTTATGTCGGTTTGTTATGGGGTAGATAACAAACCAAAACGGCACGGAGTTGAACGAACTAATTTAGCTAACTAATGATAGAAAACGCACAAGGCAGGTGGCTTGGCAATAAACCGATTTTGTTATAATGTATCATTTTCGTCTTGCAGGAGATAAAGCATGAAGGCACAGCTCTCTTTGTTATTCCTTAGCATGCTGGCTGGCAAGGCTACCGCCTTCCAACCTCGCCAACCCGAATTACCGCCAGCAAAGGCTCCCAGCATTGAAAAGCAGCTGGTAAATCAGTTTTACGGTTTTCATTTCATGGCAATGCAGGCCGTGAATACCAGCACCTGTGCAGCCGTGCCGGTCATGGGCTGCCAGTGCACCTTCTGTACGCAGTTACGCAATGCAGGGTCAGGAAAATAAAGAGGGTGCCCTTGGTTATGCTACCTGATACTGCACAATCAACTGCCCTTTCTTCATCTTGACGGCGGTAATTTGCACCTTGCCCAACTCCGCCAGCGAACGCACATGGGTGCCACCGCAGCCATAAGCAGGCAGATCGCCAAACCCAACCTGACGGACGCCTTGCTGTTCCTGCTGCCTGCGTGGCAAGTCGGCGGCGATCAAGTCCGTCAGCCGTTGTTGCAAATATTCTGGTTGCAGTTCCGTTGCCTGTGCACCCGGTGCAAAGGTAATACGCCCTTCCCCCGGCCAGTGGTGCGCTTTCACCGGCTGCCAGCCCCGGTTTTCCCCAAGCCAGCCAATCAGATGCCCGGCAGAATGCCAGCGGGTATGCAAGTGGCGTTGCTCCCCGTCGATTTCCAGCGTCACCGGACCACAAGGCAGGGGTTCGGCCAGATAATGGAGCAGTTGATCGCCCTGCGCAGCAACACGTAATACCGCTACACCGCCGATCGTGCCGCTATCGCTCGGCTGACCGCCGCCCTGCGGGTGAAACAACGTGGCATCCAATTGCACCGCATAGCTGCCATCCTCTTGCGCCGTGCAGGACAATACCTGAGCCTGGAGCTGCAAATCATCGTGAAAATAATAAAGTCGTTCGGTCATGGGCTCTCTCCTGGTTAACGCCGTTATTATATTCGTGCCATAATCGGCTGATAATCCGTCTTCTTTACAATGGACCTTTGCGCCGTGAGCACAAATCTTTCCACCACACTGCTGGTTGAAATGGCCGTTTTTGTTCAGGTGGTGGAAAGCGGCAGCTTCTCCGCCGCCGCCCGCCAGTTAGGCAGCTCGCCTTCTGCCACCAGCCGCAGCGTTGCCAGGTTGGAACAAGCGCTGAACGTACGGCTGTTGCACCGCACCACCCGCAAACTGCGCCTGAGTGAGCAAGGCGAGGCCGTGTTTCAGCGCTGCCGCAGCATGCTGGATGCCGCCAACTCAGTGTTGACCATCAGCGACCAGAACAGCTCGGAGCCGGAAGGCACAATCAGCATCAGCGTACCGAAGGCCGTCGGGCACTTTGTCCTGCATCCTCACATGCCAGAGTTCTTACGGCGCTATCCGCAGGTGGATGTCCATCTGCGGCTGGAGGACCGTTATATGGATCTGATCGACGATCGGGTCGATCTGGCGCTGCGCATCACCGACCGACCGTCACCGGGCCTGATCGGCCGCCCGTTGATGACCATCGAACATTTGCTATGCGCCACTCCGCATTACCTGGCCCAACAGGGCACGCCGCGTCACCCACGCGACCTGACGGAGCATAGCTGTATTTATCTGGGGGAGACGCCCAGCGACGCACGTTGGCGTTTTCGCCGCAATGGCAAGACGGTTTCGGTCAAT
Organism: Serratia sp. N21D137; assembly: GCF_047530005.1. Classification (NCBI taxonomy): domain Bacteria; kingdom Pseudomonadati; phylum Pseudomonadota; class Gammaproteobacteria; order Enterobacterales; family Yersiniaceae; genus Serratia; species Serratia sp. N21D137. The sequence goes on along the minus strand of NZ_JBLJAJ010000025.1, from coordinate 30,592 downwards.
GTCCGGGGGCGCTATGCCGCCAACCACACCGGAGTTCGGTTGGATGCGGTGAAACAGCATATCGGTATCGGCAGCCTGCCCTACTTTACCGCCCACCAGGCGCTAGCCAGCGGTGAGATTGTGCAGGTGTTGCCAGAGTGGGATTTCCTCAGCAGCTATCATGGCGATCTGTGGCTGCTGTATGCGCCAACTCAGCATCTGCCCCCCAAGCTGCGAGTGTTTATCGATTATCTGGTGGCCAGTTTAGGCCAGGAACCCGCGTTAAAGCGCCTTGCGCAGGGTGATATTGATACGGTGTGACCCCACCAGGGAATGATAGCCCTCTTTCACCGGCATGATGCCGTGGAAACATAATCGCGACGGGCCACCCCAGACTACCACATCACCGTGAGCCAGCGGGATGCGCCGCGTTCTGTCGCTGCGTTGCAGGCCACCAAACTGAAAAACGGCCGGTAACCCCAGCGATACCGAAACGATCGGTGCCGTAAAATCATGCTCGTCTTTATCTTGATGCAGTGAAAGCTTACTGCCCGGATCGTAGCGGTTCATCAGGCAGGAGTCCGGGACGTAATGACCGAACCCGGCCTGCAAGGCCGCTTCATCGGCCAAAGCCAGCAAAATTGCCGGGATTTCTGGCCAACTTTTGCCAGTACCGGGATCACGTTGCGAATAGCGGTAGCCATTGCTATCGCTGTTCCAGCCGTTGCCACACCAGCTCATGGCCACCGACATGGTGAAGCCGCCCGGCGTAGTCATATGCCGCCAAGGCACCTGTGCCACCACGCCGTTGACCGCTGCCAGCAGTTCCGGCCCGTGATCGCGAACAAAACCGTGCAATACCACCGCCCCCGGCGCGATTTCCTCACGCCAGGGCGGCGGCAGCGCATCTTCAAACAGATCGATTGTCATCGTCATTAACTGGATAAATACACAGGTGTAATTCTAACCGCTTGGCCGTTGTTGTCCAGTCCAGCGTAATCCATTGTTGTTAGAGCTAAATAGCCTTAGAGTAGCCGCAGAAAATTCCATTAATAATCAGGAACGCTGGTGATCAAGGGCATCATACTTTCCGTCGTCGCTTCCCTGCTGTTCGGCGTGATGTATTACTACACCTCAATGCTAACCCCACTCGACGGCGAGGAAATCTATGGCTGGCGCACCCTGCTGACGCTGCCGTTTCTGACGCTGTTTATGCTGTTTTCCGGCGACTGGGCGCGGGTGAAAGAGATGCTGCACTGGCTACGGCAGCGTCCGCAACGCGTGCTGTTGTTGCTGCTCACCACTTCCCTGCTGGGCGTGCAGCTGTGGCTATTCCTGTGGGCACCGCTGCACGGGATGGCGCTGGATGTCTCACTCGGCTATTTCCTGCTGCCGCTGACCATGGTGTTGGCAGGGCGAGTGTTTTTCCGCGATCGCCTGTCTGTGCTGCAAAAAATGGCGGCCCTATGCGCATTGGTCGGCGTGGGTAATGAGCTGATCCTGGTGGGCGGGGTTTCCTGGTCAACGCTGGTCGTCGCGCTAGGTTATCCGGTTTACTTTATTCTGCGTCGCCGCTTGGGCACCGATCATCTGGGCGGGTTGTGGTGTGAACTGACGCTGATGCTGCCAGTTGCCGCGCTGTTTGCCCTTGGTGGCTCAGAACCGCTGGCGGCACTGACGGCCAAACCGCTGCTGTATTTGCAGATCCCGCTGTTGGGCATTATCAGCGCTCTGGCGCTGGTGTGCTATATCCTTGCCAGCCGCCTGCTCCCCTTCAGCCTGTTTGGCCTGCTGAGCTATGTAGAACCGGTGTTGCTGGTGATCGTCGCGCTGCTATTGGGGGAAACCATTAACGCCAACCAATGGCTGACCTATATCCCGATCTGGCTGGCGGTCATGTTGCTGGTGCTGGAAGGTGCGCGCCATCTGCTACGACGCCGTAGGTGTTAATACGCTGATTTTAAAAACAAATAAACGTTGTTACGGCGTCACCTTGCAGCCAGAAACGTCCTTTAAACCGACGGCCTGCTTGGCATCGTGGCGTCAACGTTGTTAGCAACTCCAGCTCAAAGGTCTGCGCCTGCATATCCAACCCGACGATCCGCGCATCCATAAAATCAAAGTAGCAGCGTACCTGCGGGTAAAGCGCCTTGAACAGGCTTTCCTTGGCGGAAAATACCAGCGTCAACAGCAGATTAAAGGGCTGTAGCCGTTGGCGTAACCACTGGCATTCGTTCTCATTGACGATGCCGCTCCACAACTCTTCTGCTCGTACAGATGGCATCTGCGTTTCCACATCAATGCCCACGCCACCTGCCCCATCCTCATGCTGAGCGGCACACAGCGCCGTATCATTATTGTGGCTGATCGCCCCGGCAATTCCGGCGGGCCAGAGCGGTTCACGTTTCTCCCCGCGCAATAAAGTGAAATCCTGATGGCCCAACTCTGCCAGCACCCAGCGCGCCAGATAGCGCCCGGCAAGATATTCCGCCTTACGCTTGGCGACTGCGGGTGCGACATGTTCAGGGAAATCGATACCGGCGGCAGCAAACAGATCGTCGTGATAATCCGCGACAGAGAAGTGACACTGCGCGATCAGGCCAGCAAAACCGTCAACCGGTAATAATTCAGCATTGAGAATAAAAGAAGAGAGCACGTTTCATCCATGACAAGGGGTCCGTTGAGACAGTATATACCGCGCGGCAGGCCGGGGCGAAACGGTTCGCCCCGGCAGCACGGTTATTGCAAGACGTCCTTCATGGTTTTTTCAAAGTCGCTCCAGGCGCAGAAGCCGTCTTTATCTACCGGACAGCCTTCCAGCGCCAGGGTGACGCGCTGCGGCGGGGTGCTCAGCGTCAGCGGTTCGGCGTTACGCAACTGTTCGGTGGATTGGTAGACATACTCAATCTTCAACAGATCGCGATCGCCCTTGCCATCATGCCAGCGTTGAAACACCAGCTTGCCGCCAATCGGGGTTTTCTCATACTGCTTCGGCAACGCATACGGCTTGAACTTCATCGCAGACAGCAAGGAAGCGATGTTGGAATCATGCCCCACCAGCACGGTCAGCTTCGGTGAATCCGCCTTGCGCTCGCTAATCAGCGCCGAGTTGATGTAGGTCAGCAGCGGTTTGGCAACGTTCTGGGCGACGACCGACGAGGTGAACAGCGAATCCTGATAGCCATCTTTCAGCTTGGCCAACTGCTGCCACTGGTGCGGTGTCACAATCTTGCCCCAGGCCACCTCTTTCATCGGGAAGCCTTCGTAATACTGCAGCATAAAGGCATCCACCAGCGAGTTACCCACTTTCAGCGGGCCAGAAACGCCTGGCTCTTTCCCCGGTACCGCGCTCATTTTGTTCGGCTCAGTGGCCAGGTTGCACTGCTTGTCGATCTTGCAGGCGGGGGAGTCTTTGTAGTCGATGATCTGCTCGAGCTGTTTGTAGGAGGCGTCCAGCTTCAGCGATGCCAGCTCGGCATTCATGGCGCTCAACGCCTGCTGGTTAAAGGTTTCGCTGCTGTTGGTGATAATCGGGTTGAAGGTAGGATCCATCTCCCCCATTTTCTCCTGATGATGCACGCTGATGTCGCAGCCAGGGAATGCGCCGTTGGTAAAGAACTGCGCGGTAGCTACCGTGCGTTGCAGGCTGTTGGCATACACGTAAACGCTGTCAGCGGCTGGGCAACCTTCCTGCGGCAAAATGCCCGCCTGCTTGAGCCACGCGTTGAAATAGTGGCCCATATACACTTCCAGCACGCCGCCCTTGGTGGTCAGCAAGCCACCTGGCGTATCCCACTGTGGCCAGGCTTTCGGCGTGGACTGGGCCAGCACGCTACCGTTGTTCGCCAGCGGAGCGCGCAGGTTATGGCGGCTCATCACCAGCACCTGCTCAAGTTGATAACCGTCGTTCTCGGCAAAGGCGGTGCCGCTGAACAGCAAAGGCAGGCAAAGTAATAACGTTTTTTTTCTCATCCGCAGAGGCTCCCTAAATATGATTATTTTGAATAGGTTAACGTTGGATTTGTATAATGACGGCGTTCGACATGAAAGTGTGTGACGGGCGTCACGGGGGAAGGGATTGCAACAGCGGCCATCCGTGGATGGCCGCCGATTAACTTAATACCACAGGCTAAGAATTGGCCAGCCGATCAACAGCAGTGCCGCGATATACACCACGCCGAGGATACCGCCAAGACGCCAGTAGTCTTTCGACTTCACATAGCCACAGCCGTAGATGATTACCCCTGGGCCAGTGGCATACGGGGTCAATACCCCCATGATACCGATAGACAGCACCAGCAGGATGGAAAGGTGTTCCATCGGCACGCCCGGCAAGCCTTTACCTACCGCCAGGATCATCGGCAACATGGTCGCGGTGTGGGCCGACAGGCTGGCAAACAGGTAGTGCGCGTAGTAGAACACCAGCACCAGCAGAATCACCGTCATTTTCGGTGAGAAACCGTCCAGATGGGTGCTCATGGTGGTGGCAAACCAGTCAATAAAGCCGGAACGGCTCAGGCCGCTGGCCATCACCACCAAGGTTGCCAGGTTAACCAGGGTATTCCAGGCGCTGGAGTATTTGGTGATGTCTTTCCAACTGACCACGTGCAGGGCAAGCATCAGCGATACCGCCAGCAAGCACACCGTGGTCGCATCCAAAATTTTACCGCCGAACACCCACAGACACAGGCTGAGTAACACCAGACCGATCAAGGTATATTCTTTGCGGGTCAGTTTACCCATTTCCCCCAGTGCCGTACTGGCCCAGCCAGCCACTTCGTTGCTGTGGGTTACACCTGGCTTATACAGGTAGTAGGAAATCAACGGAGCAACGATCAACAGCAACAGCCCAACCGGCAGGAAGGCCAGGAACCATTGCATCCAGGTGATATTGATCCCGGCAATCTTGTTGACGAACTCGATGCCCAACACGTTAGGTGCCGCGCCGGTCACAAACATGGAGGAACTGATGCTGGTCCCCACCACCATCATCCACATCAGGTAACCACCAATGCGGCGTGAGGAAGGATCGTTAGGGAAGGAATCAAACAGCGGCGGCAGGTTCTTCACCACCGGGAATACGGTGCCACCGGTACGCGCGGTATTGGACGGGGTAAACGGCGCCAACATGATATCGATGATCACCACCGCGTAGCCTAGCGTCAGGGTGCGTTTGCCCATGAACTTCACCAGGAACAGCGCGATGCGGCGCCCTAACCCGGTGGCCTCGTAGCCCAGCGCGAAGATAAAGGCCCCAAACACCAGCCAGACGGTGGTACTGGAGAATCCGGCCAGCCCCCATTTGAGCGCCTCTTTACCGGCTTTAAAGCTGGGATTGGCCAGCTCTTCGGCACCAAACAGCACCCAGTTGGAACTGAGCACGCTGACGGTCACGGCAATAAAGCTGATCGCCGTGGCCGGGATCGGCTCCAGGATCATACCGACAATCATCGCCACAAAGATGGCAAAGTAACGCCAGGCTTGCGGTGGCATACCCTCCGGCGTGGGTATCATTAACAGGACGGCAAGCACCACCAACGGGGCGATCGCTTTCCAGATTTTCTCTTTGGTTTCGGACATGGACACTTCTCCTGAAGGCTTCGTTATTTTTTTAAGCCCCCGCCTGCGGCAACTGCGCCAACAGCCAGGTGACTATCAATAAATCGGCACTACCGCCGGGGCTAAGATTGCGGGCGATGCACGCAACGTCGAACTGCCGCAAACGGGCAATTCCTTGCGCATCGCCAGCCCCTCCCTGTGCCAATAACTGGCTGGCATAGTGTTGTAACCAGCGCAGCCCTTTAATGCCGCCCCGCGAGGCGACGTTGGTATCATCGTTATGCGCCATCAGCCACAGCAGGCTGTCCAGCAGCGCGACCTGTTCTCCACAACCACTGGCGATCCTCTGGTGATACAGCGGTAACGCACCGCCGATCACCAGCTGAAAGCCGGATTCAGCCTCACCACGGGCACCGCTCAGGCCAAACTCGGCAAATAACCGTTGCCCTGCCGTCTGGCCCGCGTTGTTACGTTGCAGCTCCCGGCTAACCAACCCACGGCACATCTCGGCCACTTCGCCACACAGGCTTTGGGCGTCAATCTGCCGTTGTTGTTGCTGTAAGCGGCCAAAGGCGCAGCACAACAGCCCCAGCGAGAACACGCTGCCTTTATGGGTGTTGATGCCGCCGGTGGCGTGGAACATCTGTTCTTCACAGGCCATGCCCAATGGGCGCAGGCGTGCAAGCTGCTGCTCCGCGGGCAAAGCGGCGTCGGCCATACCCTGGCGGATAAAATAGGGCAGCCACCGGCCAATCGCCCTTGAGCTACGGTAGAAATGGCCAATATCCATGTCGCGATGCGCGCCGTTGTTGTGGCGATCGACCAACCCCGGTTTCGGCGTCAGGTTGACCTCCACCAACAGCGCCCGATAGGCGTCGCGAGCAAAGCGCTGGCTGTGCGAAAGATCTGTAACCGTCGGCTGCCAGTCAGGCTGGGAGTGCATCATTGAGCATCCTTTCCATTGCAGTGAGCAGTTGTTCGGTGCTGTGGCTCTGCTGGCGGGCGCAAATCTTGGCTGGCTGATTGCACAGCAGACAGCTGCGTTCAGGCAGACCAAGTTCACGCCGCGACAGGATCTTCCCTTGCGGGGTCAGTACATCGATATCCCACAGGCGGCCAATCGGCTGCTGGATTTCCAGTTGGATGGTGGCCTCTTTCACCGCGCGGGCATCGGCTTGCAGCGCCAGATAACCCTCGCAGCCAGTGGGCAGTGCCAGGGTCTTCTGCTGCAAACAAAGCCAGCCTTGCTGGCGATACATCTGCTGCAAGGCCTGCCTGCCCAGGTTGAACACGCGCCGCGTCATGGGGCTGTCTTTCACCGCCCCCGGCACCACGAGTGTGAGCACCACCAGCGTGGCGGTAGGATGGCGCGCCAGCCACGCCTGTTGCCGTGCCTGCCGGCATTCACGGCTGGAAAGCAGTTCGGGCAAACTTACGGCGCGGCTGGCGGCCAATTCGGGGGAGATGTAAGCCATGGCGTTACTCCGCGACCTGATGTACGACGTCAATCACCGAACCGTCGCGATAGCGCACCACGGCCACCACGTTGTCGGTAAAGGCGATCGGTTTCGGTTCGCCGGTCAGTACCAGCGCACGCTCACGCAGCCATTCGATGGTGACCACCTGCAGGCCAGCATCACGTAATCTCTGCGCCAGTTCTGGGCGAGCCGGGTTTACGGCAATACCGTGGTCGGTCACCAGAATGTCGATGCTGGAGCCCGGCGTAACGCAGGTCGTCACCTGTTCAACCAGCGTAGGAATGCGGCCACGCACCAACGGTGCGACAATAATCGCCAACCGCGCCGCCGCTGCGGTATCACAGTGGCCACCGGAAGCGCCACGGATCACCCCGTCGGAGCCGGTCAGCACGTTAACGTTAAAGCCGGTGTCAATTTCCAGCGCGCTCAGCACCACCACGTCCAGGCGATCAACCGACGCCCCCTTGGAGCTGAAGTTGGCGTACTGATTGGCGCTGATCTCAATATGGTTTGGGTTGCGAGCCAATGACATGGCCGCCGCACGGTCAAAGCTCTGCACGTCCAGCAGTTTGCCGATCAGGCCTTTCTCATGCAGATCCACCATGGTGGAGGTGATGCCGCCCAGTGCAAAACCGGCGCGGACGCCACGGGCACGCATCTTGTCTTCCAGGAAGCGGGTTACGGCCAACGAAGCGCCACCGGTGCCGGTCTGGAGGGAAAAGCCTTCGGTAAAGTAGCCGGAATCGACGATCACTTCGGCAGCACGGCGGGCAATCAACAGCTCACGCGGGTTGGAGGTCATTCGCGTGGCATCGGCCCCAATCTTGTCCGCATCCCCTACTCGCTCCAACTGCACGATCAGATCGACCTGATCCTGTGCCAGGCTGGCGGGATGATGCGGATAAGGCACGATCGCTTCGGTCAGCAGCACCACGCTACGGGCCGCTGCGGCATCCACCTTGGCATAGCCGAGCGAACCGCAGCAGGCATCGCCGGTATAACCGTTGGCATTGCCGAACTCATCGCAGGTTGGCACCCCGAGGAAGGCAACGTCGATCTGCAATTCACCCGACTCGACCAGGTTGACCCGGCCACCGTGCGAGTGAACCTGCACCGGCTCTTTCAGCAGGCCGCGCGAAATGGCGTCTGCCAACGGCCCACGCAGGCCGGAGGTATAAATACGGCTCACCACTCCGTTGCGGATATGGCCGACCAGCGGCGCATGGCAATCGGTCAATGAACTGGAGGCCAGCGTCAGGTTGCGGAAGCCCATCTTCGCCAGCACATCCATCACCTGGTTGAGGGCCAGATCGCCGCCACGGAATGCGTGGTGGAAAGAGATGGTCATGCCGTCCTGCAGGCCGCTGCGGCGGATCGCCACTTCCAGCGACTCACAGCGTTTGATATCGCGCGGTTTCCGCGCCTGCAGGTTGGCCTTGGAGGCTTCCTGATAAAGCCGCATCTCGGCGTGATTGTTCAAAGTCATCAGGCGTTGTTGGCGTTTCATCATGCTTCCTCGCTGTGGTTCGGTTCTTCACGCACGCCGGAAAGCGCTGCGCGTTGCAGTACCAGACGGGCCCGTTCAATCACCGGGCTATCGACCATCTTGCCGTTCAGCGAAACCACGCCGCGCCCCTCTTTTTCTGCCGCCTCTGCCGCATCGACCACTCGCTGGGCATGAGCCACTTCTTTGGCGGTTGGTGCATACAGGTTGTGCAGCAGTTCGATCTGGCGTGGGTTAATCAGGGATTTACCGTCAAAACCCAGCTGTTTAATCAGCGCCGCTTCCTGTAGGAAACCCGCTTCATTGTTGGCATCGGAATAGACGGTATCGAACGCCTGGATCCCGGCCGAGCGGGCAGCCTGCAACAGTGAGCAACGGGCGAACAGCAGTTCAATGCCTTCCGGCGAGCGCTCGGTACGCAGATTACGCACATAGTCTTCGGCACCCAGCGCAATCCCGATCAACCTTGGGGAAGCCTGCGCAATCGCCACCGCGTTGGTGATGCCCTGTGCGGACTCGATCGCCGCCAGCAGGCCAGTGCTGCCGACCGGGCGACCACAGGCACGTTCAATGGCGGCGATTTCACGCTCCATATCCACCACGTCCTGCGCGGTGTCGGTTTTTGGCAGACGGACGATATCCGCCCCGCCGCGCACCACCGCTTGCAGATCCGCCAGGCCATAGGCCGAATCCAAGGCGTTAACGCGCACAATGGTTTCAACTTCCTGATACAGCGGGTGTTGCAGCGCGTGATACACCAGGCGACGGGCCGCGTCTTTCTCACGCAGGATCACCGAGTCTTCGAGATCGAACATCAACGCATCGGCCTGATAGATAAAAGCGTTGCTGACCATGGCGGCATTTGCCCCCGGTACGAAAAGCATGCTGCGGCGCATACGGTGTTTATTCAGCGTTTTCACGGCGTTCCTCCCAAGGCAGTGCGGCGGTTTCGCTGGCACGCATCAGCGCGGTTTCCAGCCGTGCACGCAGCACACAGTCCAGTGCGCCTTTATCGTCGACAATCACCTGCACCGGCGGCACGTCATACTGCTGCAAAACCTGCAACAGGGTGTGGCGGATGGCATCGCCGAACTGTTTTTCCACGCTGCTGGCAATCAGCAGATCGTGTTCCGGGCCTTCTGCTGGCGCGATACGGACCATGACATCGCTGGATTCCAGCGTGCCGGCCATTGCTTCTCGGATTATTTTCATTGTTCACCTGATTGTGCGGACTCAAATTCTTGCGGTACTGGCTTGGCCCGGCGCTGTACCTGCAGATCCTGCAGGTAGTACAGCGTGTCTTTCGGCACCAAAGGCGCTGCGGCGTGGAAGTCTCCCGCGGCCAGCAGCTTGCGCACCCAGGAGGCAGAGATCGCCGTGCCCTGGTACTGCAAGCGCTCAATTTCCACCAGATCGATCGGTGGGCTAGGCAGCGCCGGAGTTTCCAGCCAATAACGCATGTCGCGGTTGTATTTCGCCGTTACGGCGCAGAACGGTTCGTTGCCGACAAATCGATGCGTGATGCCCAACGCGGGGGCCAGATACTGACGGAAGATTTTCAGATCGATTTCGGTGTAACAGTCGTCGGCAACCCCCTGCTCTTTAATGAAGTAGCAAGGGAAAGTGGCACGGGAGATCACGTATTGCGACCCCTCATGCACCGTCAAATTGGTGATCCCCTCGGTGCCCTTCAGTACCAGATCGCGGCGATCTTCATACGGGAAGCGCGAGGTGTTTTCCTTCACCAGGAACAGATGCAGCCAGTCACATTGGGCGGCGGCTTCCCGCACCAGATATTGATGGCCACGAGTAAAGGGGTTGGCATTCATCACGATGCTGCCAATGGTGTCGCCCGGCTGGCGCTCGCTGGCCAGTTGCGCGGCGTAACGCTTCAGGCGGCACGGGCTGTTTTCCATCAGCACCACGATGCCCGGTACACTGGCAATCGGGTAGAAACCGCACTGGCGAAACAGCGCCTCATTCTGCACTTTGGTGTAGATAAACAGCTGGGTGTGATGGCGCTCATAGGCCAGATTCACCAGTTCGGTCGCCAATGATAACGCCAGGCCTTCACCGCGCATTTGCGGGCTGATGGCCACGCATTTAATAATATTTTCGGCGATACCTCCGCAGGCAACCAATTGCTCGCCCTGGGTCACGGTGATAAAAACCTCGACCGTGGTATCAATATTCAGATCGTTACTACGCAAAAAAGCATTAATTGCCGCTATATTTTTGTGATCCGATCTTTTCACCCGAGTAAATACGGTATCGCCCAGCATGTCAGTCTCTCTAAAATAACTTATCAATAACATTTGAAATACAAAATCCCATTACAGTTAACATTAAGGTGTAATAAAAACCTTAAAAACCATCTAGTTGAAATGGTCCATAACACGAACGGGGTATTTAATGGCGCCATGTTAAACACAAATAACGCCCTGATTATTGACCTATTTCACAATCTACCCTCAGTAAATAAGTTGTTTAATGGTTTTTATTTACTTAATTATTTTTATAGTTTTTATTAGCGACATAGTGTTTAATTAAATAACCATCTCGCTGAGATTTAATTAGCAACGTAATTAAGCAACGGGGAATTAACATGGAGTGGCTAAATATTCTGATTGTTGAGGATGAAACGCCGTTGGCAGAAATGCATGCGGAATTCATCAAGCAGAATGGCGGATGCCGGCAGATTTGGCTGGCGGGTACCCTGGCACAGGCACGCACGATGACCGAGCGTTTCAAACCCGATCTGATCCTGCTGGATAATTTCCTGCCAGACGGCCAAGGCATAGAACTACTGCGCGAACTGACGCTACAAGGCTACGGCGGTGGCATTGTGTTTATCACCGCCGCCAGCGATATGGACACCGTGGCCGAAGCGCTGCGCTATGGCGTATTCGATTACCTGATCAAACCCCTGGCCTATGACCGCCTGGCGCAAACCCTGCAACGCTTTAGCCAACGGCGCGAAGCGCTGAAAGACAAGGCGCGGGTCAACCAACGCCGCATTGATGAAATGTTCAACACCTACGCCCGCGGTGGCGATCAGGCCGCGTTGCCCACCGGCATTGATGAGCTGACGCTGATAAAGATCCGCGATTTGTTCGAAGATCCGCAGGTGCGTCATACGGCGGAAAGCGTAGCACAACAGATTGGGCTGAGCCGCACCACCGCCCGGCGTTATCTGGAGTTTTTCAGCGCCAACGATCAATTAGTGGCGGAGATTATTTACGGCAAGGTGGGCAGACCCCAGCGGATCTATCGTTCAGCAAGCAATGGTTAAACAGGAGCGCCCAACATACAGTGATGTAGTGGGCTGCTCCTGGGGCTGTCGGACCTGTTTGGTGAACTTGCACTATCACTGCAACGGCTTGTTCTGCCTTAAGAAACGCAATGCCGGGACCTTCGCACCTTTGACAAAGATAAACGCCAGCAGTAGCGACCCCCACAGTGCCATGGTGATATAGCTACTGACGCCCATGATATTTAGCCCGCTCTCCAGCATTTGCAGCAGGAACAGCGCTAACACAATGCCGAAGACCCTACCAAATCCGCCGTCAGGATTTACCCCACCCAATACCGTCGCCAGGATAGTGATAAGTAACAGTGACTCGCCGTAGGAGGCTTTGGCCGAGTTGAGTTTCGACATCATCAGCAACGCCGCGACGGCGCACAGTAACGAGGAAATCACATAAACCCAAATCAGCGTGCGGCGGGTGTTAATCCCAGAGTAAAAGGTGGCTTTCTCGTTGGAGCCGGACAGGTATATCTGACGGCCCAGCGGGGTCTTGGCCAACATAAGCCAAAGCAGCAACGCCACCACGGCAAACAGGTAAAGCGGGACTGGAACCCCAAGAAAATAGCTGCGGTCCAATGCCAGTACATAGCTCGGAAAGTTAGAAATCGCCGAGCCTTTGGAGATCAGCACATTGATCCCTTTGAGCAAGGTCATGATGCCCAGTGTCGCCAGAATTGGGGATACCCGAACCACCGAGATAAGCACCCCATTGATGATCCCCACCACCAAGGCAACCGCCCCCCCCGCCAACAGCATCACTATCAATGAACTGAACGTTGGCTCAAGATGGGTACACACCCAGGCCATCACCAGCGCACTGGCGTTCGCAGTGGCAATAATGGATAAGTTGATGCCACCGGTCAGCATGGTGATCGCCATTGCCAGCGTCAATATCCCCACGACGGGGATCTGTGAGGCGATGGATTGGAAATTGGCCGCAGACCAGAATACCTGTGGGATCAGCACACTGAACACGCCCGCCACCAGCACCAGCAGTGCCACCAACCAGCGCTCGGTATGATCACGTTGAGTTGTTTTCGACATGGTTATATCCCTACCTTATGACGTTGGCCCCAGGCTGTCACACTGATACTGATGACTATCACCAGACCGATCACCACGCTATGCCAGTACGACGAAATACCCAGTAAATTCAGACCATTTTGCAATATTGCCAGCAAGATCACCCCGAGCAGAGTGCCGGTTAGGGTCCCCCGTCCACCGACAATACTGGTACCGCCCAGCACCACCGCCGCCAGCACGGTGAGTTCATAACCGAGCAACGAATCCGGTGCCACCGTCAAGACGGTATAGGACTGCACCACACCGGCGATACCGGATAAAAACCCCATATAGCCATAAACAAACAGTTGCAGCTTTACAATGCTGAACCCCATGCGGGATGCCGCTTCCTGATTACCGCCCAACGCATAAATTTGCCGGCCAATGCTGGTGCGTGTCATCACCAAAGCAGTGACAATAATCGTCGCCAGCAAGGTCAAAATGGGCAGCGAAAGGCCATAGTCATAGCCGTCAGCGGCGGTGAAGGAGAACAGCATTGGCCCATGTTCGAACCATTCCGGATAGGTATACAGCCAGACACCCCGGCTGAGATACAGCAGCAACCCGTAGAAGATATTCAGCGTGGAAATGGTAATAATGATGGACGGTACCCGCAGGCGATTAACCAAGAGCGCGTTGATCAACCCCAGCAACAAGCCGATGCCTCCTGCCAACGCGAAAGCCACCGGGAAATTACCGCCAAACTTCGCAATGAATGTCACCATGACATATTGCGAGATAATGGTCATCGCCGGAAATGAAATGTCAATACCGCCAGAAATCAAGACGATAAAAAACCCGCACGCCAAAATGGTCAGCATGGCGTAGTTATTTATCAAGTCATAAATATTGGCGAGCGTCAGAAATTCTGGGCTGGTGAAAGCAAGATAAGTCGAAATGATCAATAGGGTAAAAGCCAACATAACTTCGTGGCGTTTCAGATGCTTTTTATTAAATAAACCTGTTTTGCCTACATCAGGCTTATTGAGTGCATGGGGATTAGCCATTGACTACCTCCGCAATGGCAGCTTCGCTGCAGTTACTCGGCAAGAACTCCTGCACAAGCCGGCCGGACCGCATAACGATAATACGGTGGCTATTAAAGTAAGCTTCATCAATCTCATCACATACCATTAATACCGCTATCCCCCGCGCCGCCAATGCATTGATAATATTATAAATACCTGCTTTGTTGGCGATGTCGACCCCAACGGTCGGCGAGTCGAGGATCAGTATTTGTGGGTCGGTTGCCAGCCATTTGGCGATGGCAATACGCTGCGCATTTCCGCCGGATAACGTGTTGACCGGCAAGTCGCTGTTACCAATTTTGATCGACAGGTGTTTCACCATGTCTTCGACCAGCGTGTCGACTCGCTCGGCCCGCATCAGGTGCAAGGCATTTTTAAGCCGGTGTAATACCGTGGCACTGATATTGTCGCGGATTGATTGCTCCATAATCAGCCCGGTGCTCATCCGGTCTTCCGAGACATAGCCCACACCGGCGGCAATGGCATCGCGGTTACTGGCGAACCGCATTGGCTTATCATTGATACGAATGCTGCCCGACTCGGGTTTGGTTAAACCAAATAGACTGAGGCACAGTTCTGTGCGGCCAGACCCGAGCAAACCAACCAGCGCGACAATTTCGCCAGGATGCAAAGCCAGTGAGATATCCTGATATTCATTGCCACGGGAAAGCGCTTCCACTGCCATCACGACCGGGCGTGCTTCGCTGTAAGGCGGTAGCACCTGAAAATCAAATTTCATATCCGTCATCAGCCAGGCAAGCCGCTGGTTGTCCACTTCAGCCGCAGGGTAGGTTCCAACCCACTGGCCATCTTTCAGCACGGTAATACGGTCTGAAATCTCCAGCACTTCGCTCAACCGGTGACTCACAAATACCACACAGATATTGCGTGATTTCAGCTCATGCACCACCCGTAGCAAGCCGTTGACTTCCTGCCGGGTCAGCGACGCGGTTGGCTCATCCATCACAATGAGGCGGGCATCTTGTGCCAGTGCACGACAGATAGCGACTAATTGTTTCTGGGCGATGGATAAATTCTCAACCAATTCGTCCAGATTAAGGTGGGCATCAATGCTGTTAATGACGCGTTCGGCGGTCTCACGCATCTGACGTTTATTCACCCACAGCTGATGGTGATAATGGTTCATGGCGATATTCTCAGCCACGGTCAGATTCGGGAATAAGGATAAATCCTGATAAATGACCTGGATCCCCAGGCGGACAGACTCAATAGGTGTCAGGGTTGAATAGGTTTTGCCATCAATAATAATGGCGGCATCTCTATCGGGTTGGTAAACACCGGAGATAATCTTGATCAGTGTTGATTTGCCACAACCGTTCTGCCCAGCGAGGCAATGTACCTCACCCGGTAACAGGGTCATAGCCACCTTATTCAGCGCCTTGACGCCATAAAAGGTTTTACTGATATTTTCCAGGGTAATAAATGGCTGCATACATCCTCTTACGCCAGGCGAGCAATTGTTGCAGAGCCGGACAAGGCATCCGGCTCTGCGGTCATGCGGGGGAATTAATACAGGGAATCCACGTTATCTTTGGTAACTCGCAGTACATTGTGGAACTGAATCAGGTGTTTATCCTGATCAACTTCCGCTTTACCCACCCCAGGGATCTCCATGCCTGTTTCGATCTTCTCACCTTTAAGCACTTTGTCAGCAACGGCGGTCAGTGCATATCCAGCAGAACCTGGGTCATAAGTGACACCCATGGCGATATCACCACTTTTAATCAGCGAGGCTGCCTGAGAGGGGATCATCATGCCGAATACGTGGACATTGTTTTTCGCCCGCTTCTCTTTCACTGCACGGCCTGCACCAATTGGGCCTTGTGAACCGAAGGCCACAATCCCTTTCAGGTCGCTATGCGCTTTCATCAGATCCAGTGTGGTGCGGCGTGAGTCATCAATGCTCTCGGCGACGGGCATACGGCTAGTCACTTCAAACATTTCCGGATAATGCGCTTTCTGGTACTTAACAAACAAATCTGCCCACAGGTTATGCTGTGGCACGGTCAGGCTGCCGACATAAATGACATACCCACCCTTGCCGCCCATCGCTTTTGCCATTTCTTCCACGTTGTCGGCGGCAAATTTGGCGTTATCAATGATTTCAATATCCCAGTTAGCGCTAGGCTGCCCTGGTGATTCGTTGGTTAATACCACGACACCGGCGTCACGCGCTTTCTTGAAGACGGGCTCCAATACATCGGCATCGTTCGGCACGATACTGATGGCACTGACTTTCTTGGCGATTAAATCTTCAATAATTTTAACCTGTTGTGGAGCATCGGTACTGGATGGGCCGACTTGATAGGCTTTGATACCGAGGTCTTTACCGGCACGTTCCACACCTTCACCCATGCGGTTAAACCAGGGCATTCCCGCGATTTTCGAAATATTGACGACTTCCACTTCTTGCGCCAATGCACCGCCCGAGCCCACCAGCATGCTGAACAGGCTAGCCGCCAATAACGTTTTCACACTCATTTTTTTCATCTAACACTCCCGGATCTAATGTAGGTTGAGGCATAACCGCCAAATAGCGAGGTAACTCATTGGTATTATTTATATTTTATTGTTAGTGACGATTTCCCGGGATGCCGATTTTACATCTGCACAACATTCCCGTAGGGGGACTCTACAGCCTCGATAGCGATTTCCCCCATATCTTTGAATGCTATTTATATGGACAAACTTGCAACCTTCCCGGTTTGCGACGGGGGTCATGCTCCTGAGGGGATAAACGAGGCGAAATGCGTAAAAATAACCGTCAGGAAGGCAATAACTGCGCTGGTGACAGGGATACTCTGGGTCGATGCGGCAGGCCATTTTAATGCCAATCTGTTAACTCCCTTCCATTTTGCAGCGCAACAGTTGCCAGCCAGTGTTTTCCTGCGCATGATGCGGAAAATCTCACACTTTGTTACAGGCTTATGATTAACGTTGCGCTGATAGACGACCACGTGGTGGTTCGTTCCGGGTTTGCCCAGTTACTGTCGTTGGAAGAGGATATCCGTATCGTCGGCCAGTTCGACTCGGCGGCACAGGCATGGCCGCACTTGCTGCGCGATCCGATCGACGTAGCGGTGCTGGATATCGCCATGCCGGATGAAAGCGGCCTCAGCCTGCTCCAGCGTTTACGCCAACAGCGCCCCACCTTTCGCGCCATCATCCTCAGCATCTATGACACCAATGCCTTCGTGCAAAGCGCTATCGATGCCGGGGCCGGTGGTTATCTCACCAAACGCTGCGGCCCCCATGAACTGGTGCAGGCGGTGCGCGCCGTCAGCAGCGGTGGGCTTTACCTGTGCGCGGATGCCTTGCGAGCGCTGCGCCATACTCCGCAGCCACCGAAAGAATTGCAGGTACTCACCCCGCGCGAGAAAGAGATCTTCGATCTGCTGGTCAACGGCCTGAGTGTCAAAACCATCGCCCAACAGTTGACCTTAAGCCATAAGACCGTGCAGGTGCACCGCGCCAACATCCTCGGCAAACTGCATTGCGACACCACCGTGGAACTGGTGCATTTCGCGCTGCAACATCAACTGCTTGCCGGGAGTTAGCCGGTGCCGCCAATGGTGCGCCGCCTGGCGCTTTCGCTGTTTCTGGCGCTGTTTTTTGCCCTCAGTTGGCTAGCCCTGTGGACCATTAGCCTGCACCTGAGCCATGACGGCCAGCAGGCCGTGCTGCTGTTTCCCCAAGGGCTGCGGCTAGCGCTGCTGATCCTGTTACCCCGGCGTTACTGGCTCACGCTATTACTGGCGGAAGCCGCTACGCTGCTATGGCTGCATGACCAGCAATTGCTGAACGACCGTTCGGTGCTGTTACTACCGTTGTTAAGCCTGTTGCCTGCCTGGGGTACTCAGCGGTTGTGGTATCGCTATCACCTGTATTGGCAACGGCTATCGCTATTGCTGGCGGCCATCGCGGCCAATGCGCTGCTGTGCGGGTTACTGGCGGGGGTCTGGCTGCCATCCAGTATCAGTCAAACCTTGCTGACCAGCTTTACCGGCGGCGTACTGCTGGTGCCTTTCGTCTATCTGATTTATACCTACCTGCGCCAGCAACTGGTGACGTCGATGCCCGTTCCGCGCCCCTCGACACCACAGCTACGCACCTCTCTTCTGCTGTGGTGTTCACTGTTTCTCACCATGGGGATTTGCGTGCAACTGGCGATCGCCCCGCAGATGGAGCGGCTGCTGCTGATCTTTATCTTTTTGCCCAACGTGTTTATGGCTTATCGCTTTGGCTGGCAAGGGGGCGTCCTGGCGGCGCTGTTTGGTAGCGTGATGATCACCCTCACCCGTCAGGCCGGTGGCGCGTTTCAGGGTCTGCAAGAGTTGGAGCTATTCCTTTCTACCCAGGCGCTGTTGGGGATTGGGCTGGGGATTGCCATCAGCCGTCAGCAGCAATTGGCGCAAAAGCTACAGCGCTATCGCCAACAGTTGGAGCAGGAATTAGCGGCCAAAAGACACCTGATGGAGCGGCTGATAGGTACCGAAGAAGAGGTGCGCAAGGCCATCGCTCGCGAGTTGCATGACGAGATCGGCCAGAATATTACCGCCATTCAGATCCAGGCAATGTTGGTGAACCGCAGCGCCACCGCCCCGGCCACCCGCCTGGCCGCGGAGCAGATCGATTCGCTATCGCAACGCATCCACCACACCACCCGCACCCTGCTACGGCAATTGCGCCCACCGGTGTTGGAAGAGATGGAGCTGGACAAAGCTCTGCATCACCTGGCCGATGAGTTTTCCTTTGCCGAACAGGGGATCAGCTTCCAGCTGGATTACCGCCTGCCAGCCACGCCAGATGATGAAACCCTGGTATTTACCCTCTACCGCGTGGCACAGGAGCTGCTCAATAACATCAGCAAACACGCCTGCGCCAGCCATGTGCATTTAAGCCTGACGCAAACCCACCAGACGATCACTCTGGAAGTCCGTGATGACGGCCAGGGTATGCCGTTGCAACCCACCAGCGGCTTTGGCCTGCGCGGTATCGAAGAGCGAGTGCGCGCATTGGGGGGCGATTGGAGGCTCCATCGGCGTAATGGCACGCGCATAATTGTTAACCTGCCCACAAAACTGAACAAAAACTCCGTCTGACTAGGACTAAGTCTTAGGTGCCTAAAACCTTGTCTCATCCAATCCTGTTTTCAACACCCTACACTGCTCTCACTGTCCGGAGGAACTCATGACATCGGCCACGTTAACCGCGGAACAAATCAGCGCTCGTTACCGCTACTGGCGACCACGCCTGATGTTTTCGATGATCGTCGGCTACGGCGCCTTTTATCTGACACGCAAGAGCGTCAGCTATGCCATGCCGGTGATGCAGCTCGAACTGGGGTTGGACAAAGGGGATATCGGCCTGCTGGGTACGCTGTTTTACCTGGCCTACGGCGGCTCGAAGTTTGTCTCCGGCATTGTCAGCGATCGCAGCCAGGCGCGCTGGTTTATGGGTGTCGGGCTATTTATCACCGGCGTGCTGAACATCGTGTTCGCCTTTTGCCATTCGCTGACGGCGTTGCTGGTGGTCTGGACGTTAAACGGTTTCTTTCAGGGCTGGGGCTGGCCGCCTTGCGCCAAGATGCTCACCAGTTGGTATTCGCGCAACGAGCGAGGCTTCTGGTGGGGCACCTGGAATACTTCGATCAGCCTGGGCGGTGCGGCCGTGCCGTTGCTGTCCGGATTTATGGCTTCACACTACGGTTGGCAGGCTGCGCTGTTGCTGCCGGGAGCCATCGGGATGCTGATTGGGCTGTGGTTGTGTTGGCAACTGTGCGGTAAACCGCAGCAGCAAGGATTACCCAGCGTAGGCCACTGGCGGCGCGATCCGCTGGAGCTGTGGCAAGAGCAGCAAAGCCCGGCGATGCCGATGCGGCGGATGTTGTTTGACACCATATTGCGCAATCCGACCATCTGGTTGCTCGGCGTGTCCTACATCCTGGTGTACCTGATACGCATTGCGCTGAACGATTGGGGCAACATCTGGCTGGCGGAGAGCCACGGCGTCAACCTGATGAAGGCCAACGCCACGTTGTCACTGTTTGAACTGGGTGGGCTGTTTGGCGCACTGTTTGCCGGATGGGGATCGGATCTGCTGTTTCGCGGCCTGCGAGCACCGATGATCCTGCTGTTCTCCATCGGACTCTTTGTGACGACGACCGCCCTATGGCTGGCCCCGCTGCACCATTACGGGCTGCTTTCGGCCTGCTTTTTCGGCCTCGGCTTTTTTGTGTTTGGGCCGCAGATGCTGATCGGGCTGGCCGCCACGGAGCACTGCCACAAGGACGCGGCCGGGACCGTGACCGGGTTTCTTGGCCTGTTCGCCTACCTGGGTGCCGCGCTGGCCGGTTGGCCGCTGGCGCAGGTATTGCAGCATTACGGCTGGTATGGCTTTTTTGCCCTGCTGGCGCTGGCAGCCACCTGCGTCGGCCTGCTGTTGATGCCGCTGCTGATGGCCGGGCAGATACGGCAACAATAGACGTAATTTTTATACGGTTAATGGATTGATCCTCGCACCCAATAGCAACACCGGATCAGCTCCCTCTCCCTGTGGGAGAGGGTTGGGGTGAGGGGAAAATGGTTTGCTTTACCCTACAAAGACAACAACAAAAAGGACAACACCATGAAATTGACACCTCTCAACACCCTGCTGGCCACCACGCTGGCGCTGACAGCCCTGGCCGGAACCGTGCAGGCCAAAGGCCGTCTGGTGATCTATTGCAGCGCCACCAACGCCATGTGCGAGGAAGAAGCCAAAGCATTCGGGGAAAAATACGACGTCAAGACCAGCTTTATCCGCAACGGCTCTGGCAGCACCCTGGCCAAGGTAGACGCGGAGAAGAAAAACCCGCAGGCCGACGTCTGGTACGGGGGCACGCTGGATCCCCAATCGCAGGCCGGTGAAATGGACCTGCTGGAGGCTTACGCCTCGCCGAACCTGGAGCAAATCATGCCGCAGTTCCGCGACCCGGCCAAACGTAAAGGCAACTACTCCTCTGCGGTGTATATCGGCATTCTCGGTTTCGGCGTCAACACCGATCGCCTGAAAGAGAAAAACCTGCCTGAACCCAAGTGCTGGAAGGACCTGACCAACCCGATCTACAAAGGGGAAATCCAGATCGCCGATCCACAGAGTTCCGGTACGGCCTACACCGCGCTGGCCACCTTTGCGCAGTTGTGGGGCGAAGAGGCCGCCTTTGATTACCTGAAACAGCTGAACGGCAATATCTCGCAGTACACCAAGTCCGGCATCGCCCCGGCCCGCAACGCCGCGCGCGGTGAAACCACGATCGGCATTGGCTTCCTGCACGACTATTCGCTGGAAAAAGAAAAAGGCGCACCTCTGACGCTGGTTTCCCCATGCGAAGGTTCGGGCTATGAAATCGGCGGTATCAGCATCCTGAAAAACGCCCGCAATATGGAAAACGCCAAGCTGTTCGTGGACTGGGCGCTGTCAAAAGAGGCCCAGGAGCTTTCCTGGAAAAAGGGGCAGTCTTACCAGATCCTGACCAACACCACGGCAGAGACCTCCCCTAACTCGCTGAAGCTGGATCAACTGAAACTGATCGATTACGACATGGATACCTACGGCGCTTCCGACATGCGTAAAAAGCTGATCACCAAATGGGTTAACGACGTGAAGATGGGCCACTGATCCCATCCTGCATCTATCGGGCGTAGGCTCTACGCCCGCTTCATTTTCGTTTATTCCGGGGAATATCATGTCTGAAACCATCACCTTGCGCACGGCGCAGGGGCGGGATCCCATTTTCTACTGGTTGCTGCTGGCGCTGGCAGGTTTCGCCCTACTGCCTTCCTACAGCCTGGACTACGGGCTGCTGGAGGCGACCAGCGAAGAGCTGCTGGCGGCCTACGGATGGTCACATGCAGGCTTGGCCATGCTGTGGTTTGCCGCCCCGTTGCTGCTGGTTGTACGCCCGCAGATTGCCACTGGCCGCAAGCAACGCAACCGCCATCTGTTTGATGCTGGCTATGCTCTGGCCTGCGGGCTATTGGTATTTATCAGCGCCGCCGCGACCGGTACCGGGATGGGATTCGCTACCTTGCCGCTGCTGGTGGCAATCGGCGCAGTGATCACTCTTGCTCTCTCAAGGCTGGAATGGCTGGGTGGCGATCGCTTTGTACTCGGTTCGCTGGTGGCAGTGATCGCCCTGATCGTGCTGTTTATCATTTATCCCAGCATCGCCATCTTTATCCCGATGTTCACCGATGAGGCCGGTGCCTTCGCCCCGTTGGCGTTTATGCAAACGCTCGGGCAGGCGCATATCCTGCAGGTGATCTGGAACTCCTTCCTGCTCTCCGTCGCCGTCGGGATTGGCTGTACCTTCTTTGGCATGGTGCTGGCGATTTATACCACGCGTATCGCCCGCCGTTCGGCGGTGATTGGCCGTATCTTCTCGATCCTGCCAATCGTCACACCGCCGTTTGTGGTTGGTTTAGGCGTCACCCTGATGATGGGCCGCTCCGGCTACATCACCGAGCTGATGGTGACCTGGTTCGGCCTGACCAACACCAACTGGCTCTACGGCTTTACCGGGATCTGGTTGGCTCAGGTGCTGGCCTTTACGCCCATGTCATTCATGATCCTCGATGGGGCTATCAAGACCATCCATCCGTCGCTGGAAGAGGCGTCCTACACGTTGCGCGCCAACCGCTTCCAGACTTTTACCCAGGTGTTTATGCCGCTGCTGAAACCGGCATTGGCCAACTCGTTCCTGATCGTCATTGTTCAATCGTTGGCGGACTTCAGTAACCCCTTGGTTCTCGGCGGCAACTTCGACGTATTGGCCACGCAGATCTACTTCTACATTACCGGTGCGCAGCTTGATTATCAGGCAGCCAGTACGCTAGGCGTGGTGCTGCTGATGTTCTCGCTGCTGGTGTTCTGCGTGCAATACATGTGGATCGGCAAACGTTCCTACGTGACCATTTCCGGCAAATCCAACCACGGCGACGTTCAGCCGCTGCCGGTGACGCTGGTGTGGGGCGTCTCGCTGATGCTGTATGTCTGGATCACCTTCAACATCTTGCTGTACGGCAGCATTTTCTACGGCAGCTTCACCGTTAACTGGGGCGTGGACTACACGCTGACGCTGGACAACTTCAGCAAACTGTTCGGCCAAGGCTTCAGCGACGGCGCGTGGCCTTCCCTGCTCGATACCTTGCTGTATGCCGGGATTGCCGCACCGATCACTGCCATCTTCGGCCTGCTGATTGCCTACATCGTGGTACGCCAGCAATTCCAGGGTAAAAAAGTGATCGAGTTCAGCACCATGCTGTGCTTCGCGGTGCCAGGCACCGTGGCCGGTGTTTCCTACATTCTGGCGTTCAACAGCGCGCCGGTTTATCTGACCGGAACGGCAGCCATCGTGATCATTTCGATGGTGATGCGCAACGTGCCGGTGGGGATCCGCGCGGGTATCGCCGGTTTGGGGCAGTTGGACAAGTCGCTGGATGAGGCCTCTCTCAGCCTGCGTGCCGGTTCGCTACGCACCATAGTGTATATCCTGCTGCCCTTGCTGCGCCCGGCGATCCTTTCGGCGTTGGTCTACAGCTTTGTCCGTGCCATGACCACCGTGAGCGCCATTGTTTTCCTGGTGACGCCAGATACGCGCGTCGCAACGTCCTACATCCTTAACCGGGTCGAGGACGGCGAGTATGGCGTAGCCATTGCCTACGGATCGATCCTGATCGTAGTGATGCTGGCGATTATTTTCCTGTTTGATGCCCTGGTTGGCGAAGCGCGGGTCGCGCGTTCCAAAGCCCGGAATGCGGCCTGATACCCGGCGGAGAAGGATGAACAACATGTCTGACATTCAAGATAAGAAACACTTTGTTGAACTGAAGAACGTCGCCAAGCGGTTTGGCAACAATACCGTGATTGAAAACCTGAGCCTGGCGATCCCACGTGGGGATATGGTGACGCTGCTTGGCCCTTCCGGCTGCGGTAAAACCACAGTCCTGCGCCTGGTCGCCGGGCTGGAGAAACCCAGTGGCGGGCAGATCTTTATCGACGGCGAGGACGTGACCGATCGCTCCATTCAGCAGCGGGATATCTGTATGGTGTTCCAGTCCTACGCGCTGTTCCCTCATATGTCGCTGGGGGATAACATCGGCTATGGCCTGAAAATGCTCGGAAGGCCCAAGGCAGAGATCCGCGATCGGGTACGTGAAGCCCTGATGCTGGTCGATCTGGAGGGTTTTGAAGAGCGCTATGTCGATCAGATCTCCGGCGGCCAGCAGCAACGCGTCGCCCTGGCACGTGCGCTGATCCTCAAACCCAAGGTGCTGCTGTTCGATGAACCGCTGAGTAACCTGGATGCCAACCTGCGCCGCAGCATGCGTGAAAAAATCCGCGAATTGCAGCAGCAGTTCAACATCACCTCACTCTATGTCACCCACGATCAGAGCGAAGCCTTTGCGGTTTCCGACACCGTGCTGGTGATGAACAAAGGGGAAATCATGCAGATTGGCGCACCGCAAACGCTGTACCGCTACCCGGCCTCGCGCTTTATGGCCGGATTTATGGGGGATGCCAACATCTTCCCGGCCAAGGTGACCAGCAGCGGCGTAGAGATCTTTGGCTACGCGGTGCCACGCCCACAAGGCTTTGCTGCTGGTTTGCAGCAATGTACCGTGGGCGTGCGCCCAGAAGCGATTACCCTCAGCCAACATGGGGAACCAAGTCAGCGTTGCACCATCAGCAAGGTGGCCTATATGGGGCCGCAGTATGAAGTGCTGGTGAATTGGCACGATCAGTCGCTGCTGCTGCAGGTAAACGCTACGCAGTTGCAGCCCGAACCGGGCGACAGCTATTTCCTGCAAATCCATCCGTTCGGCATGTTTGTCCTCGCCGACGAGTAAGCCTTAATTTACTCCCCGCTCGTGGTTCCGGGCGGGGATTTTTCGATGTCCATTCCCTACTCCCGTCTCGATATCACCGCATTTACGGCACTGATGTGATCTCGCTCTGTTTCTCGCCGCCGTCGGGCATTATCACTATCGGTTGAACTTAACGCGGGCATCTATGGGGTAAATCTGCCAAAAGCTCAACGGGTTGCGCATTCTGTAAGCAAACAAACGCAGAATGCGTAATCCCCTTTGACTTCCCCCCTGCACCCCGTTATGATTCCGCCCGTTCACACGATTCCTCTGTAGTTCAGTCGGTAGAACGGCGGACTGTTAATCCGTATGTCACTGGTTCGAGTCCAGTCAGAGGAGCCATATTCAGAGAAGCCCGCTTAAGGAAACTTAAGCGGGCTTTTTGCTTTTCAGTGACCCGTCCTGAATAGCGTTGACACGTTTTCGACTTAAATCCGGAGAACGTGATAATGGCCGAGTTTAAACGTAAACAACGTGACTATTCTTTGTCTTTTAAAATTGCTGTTGTTGAGCAGGTTGATAAAGGCGAAATGACCTACAAACAGGCTCAACTGCGCTATGGTATTCGGGGACGTTCGACCGTTCTGACCTGGTTGCGCAAGCATGGCCATCTTAACTGGGCCCCAGGTCTTCCCCATCTCTCCAGCCGGGAGTTGCCCATGAGCCAACCGCCTGCCCCTTTAACTCCTGAACAAAGGATCAGGGAACTTGAAGAACAGCTTGAGCTGGTCACCCAGATCGCACTGTGATTAAAAAATACGCTATCATCTTGTCTAGACTGTAAAAATACACAAAATAAAACCGTTCTGATGGGCCCGACCGGGTAATAGCTTTGTTCTGTTTATGGAATTCGAGCTTACTATTCCCGGCCCCTATCCCCCAGTCGTATTTATCGACCGAGAAAAACCATTTGTCATTGCATTCAAGTAAAACTCAGATGATTGTAGCCGGCTTCAATAACGGTCAACTCTTCTGCACTAAAAGTCTGCCGTTTTCGCTCACCCCGGTAATACCAACAGCAATGCACCAGCCCCTTATCAGACGTAGTTCCACTGACGACCATGATTGCAGGTCGTTTACGTAAGCGTACAAGCATCCCAGGCATAAACATTAACCGCCCCCTGCTAAAGCAGAGCTATTAGTCTGCCCCATCTTTAATACACTCATCATAATGAATTCGTTTGCCTGTTTGAGGGCAGAAAAGTCAGGTTTGACCTTGCCATAAACACGCATTCCTTCAAGCATTATGAAGAGGCTTTCAGCCATAATCTCGGCCTTGACATCCAGCCTGAATATGCCTTTTTCTTGGCCCTGCTTGATTATGATCAACAGGTTTTTCTTAATTCCGCTGAACATATAGCTGACTTTTTCGTAGATATCCTTGTCGTCTGGGAGCAACTCACTCGCCGTAGCAATGGTAAAGCAACCCCGGGTACCATCTTCGCCGGTAGACAGTAAAGCACAGTAATTCAGCGTTTCTCTCAGTGCTTTTTCAGGATCCTGTTCACCAGCGCGTTTTTCCATTCTCCGCAAACCATCATCCATATACTGCGTTAACGCAGCCAGAAAAATGGACCTTTTATCCGGGTATAGCTTGTAGATGCTCGCGCTGGCCAAGCCCGATACCTGCATTAAGTCAGCCATTGATGTGGCGTGAAAACCCTTCATCCAAAACACGCTAAGCGCAGCATCAAGAAAATCCTGCGGGTGAAATTCTCGAGGTCTACCAAGATTTTTTTTCATATTTTCCACTATTTTTTCATATCGCGATATAAGTCCACCATGAATTGTAGATTAATCAACCCACAAGTCAAGAGGTTAATAATTAATAAACGAAAGTAATCATATAATTAAAATAACCGCATGTTTTTACTTGAATTTTACAATCATGATTGGAAAGATGTTTAATTTCACAAATCACTCTTATTCAATTTAACAACCAATCTATTCTTTTTTATTCCTTTTTGATACTTCCACAGCATAAAAACCGCATGTAATTCTAGCTGTGATTAATAAATGTTTTCATATGGAGATCGCTATGAATAAGGAAAAAACACTGAAGTTAATCGAACTTAGTCACGAAGAAAAATCAGTAATTTTCGATAAAATAGCAGGGCTAACCTATTCGCCAGAAGGAAGTTCAGAATATATTAAAGCTATAAGAAAACTGATGTGGAGTATTCTTCCTGAACACTTAACTGATGCCCTAGAAGACCTCAAAAAGCCATTTCCAGAATATGCAGGTATTAAAGTTACAAATCTTCCTGTTGATAGCATTATTACTGGTAGCCCTCACAACAATGAAACAGGTAGACTATTCAAAAGTGGTTCTGTAACAGAGAATATTTTAGTTGGCATGGGCGCTATTTTAGGAGAACCCTACTCCATTGCTCATGAAGGATATGAATTGGTCAATAACCTGACCCCACATAAAGAAAAAGCGTCTGATTATACCGGATTAGGCTCCGCAGTCGAACTTGACTTTCATATTGAAAATGCAGCACAAGTTTATCAGGAGGAAGGTGATACTTCCCCTTTCGTACTCATACTTCTAGGGGTGAGGGAAGATACACAAGCAAAACCATTAACTCGAATCTCTGATGCTCGCAAAGCGCTTAAGCAGCTTTCTGCAGATGATATTGCTGTATTACGAGAAAGATCTTTCATTATCAAAGTCCCTCATCGCTGGAGATCGGCCACGGTTACTCCCAGAGATAATACAGAGTTAGTCCCTGTCGTTTCTGGACCGATAAATGCGCCTAGGATAACCGTGGCATTTTACCCAGATATGGTTATACCCGTTAATAGCAGGGCTCAAGAAGCATTAGAGAAATTACATATCACTATCCGGAGTGTGGCTGAAGGCATTCATATTACTCCTGGTACAATGGTGATAATCAACAACAATTTCATGCTGCATTCTCGCGATCAATTCACAGCCAATTATGATGAAAATGGCCGAGCCTATCGCTGGGTACAGCGTATTTTCGTCACTAAAAATTTATGGCCTTTCCGCAATTTTAGTTGCCAAGGCGAAAGGATTTACAACGCTAAATTTCTCACCGCAGATCAAAAATGTACTGATGAATAAGAGGCTGAAATGCAACTCGTCATTATAGGTGCTAGAAATACTGGCACCAGCTTATATCTTGTGTCGCTGGCGATTCGCTATGGTTATAGCGTCACCGTGTTAACGGCTGAACATGATAATCTCAATGGCGCCTTTGAAAACGCCGTGCAGGTTATCTCATTGAATATTTCCACTGAGAACGTTATAAATTGGATTAAAAAAAACCTGGTAGTATTTACCTCGGCATTACTGATAACAACTGCACACGACTTATATGCAACAGTTGCAGCTCAAGTTGCCGATTGGTTTGGTGTTCCCGGCCCTGATAAAAAAGCAGTAGCTTACTGTGTATCTAAAATTAACCAGAGCGAGACACTTAGCCGCCTAGGTTTTCAGCAAGCCTCTCCAACTCGAGTTTCTCTATCAGAACAGCTACCTGCATCCCTGATCGCGACCTTAAGTTATCCTGTGGTCATTAAACCGGTTGAAGGCTCGGCCAGCCAAGGGATCAGTCTATGCCGGACAACGAAAGAAGCTTTAGTCCACCTTGAACACCTCAGTGCTAAATACAGGGCTCAGCCAGAAATTATCCCTGGTGGCGCAGTACTGATTGAACACTTCGTTGCAGGGCAGGAGTATTGTGTTGAACTATTTGATGGAGTTTTTATTGGCACTATGAAAAAAAACAAGCGTGCAGGCTCACGCTTTATTGAACGGGGTTACAGCTCTGATATTGATTTGACAGAGTCTCAGATTGACAGACTCATCCTCATGACAGAGAAAATTACAGCCTCACTGAATCTGATGTGGGGCCCTATACATATAGATTGTATTATTTATGAAGAGCAGATATATATCATTGAAATTAACCCGCGCATTGCCGGAAGCTTTATTACCGCTATCATTCGAGATGCATGGATGTTTGATATCGCGGATGCACTATTAAAACGCTTGAGTGGGAAGCACGTTGAAATTTTTAGACGACGTGAGCCAAAAAAATTTGCTCAAGTAATGTTTTTTCTTGGTTGTGATCCTGAATCATGGCAAGTCCCTGTAGCAAGTCAACTGACGGACTCTAAAATCAAAGTGATATATGCACCGCAGTTCATTCCGGAAAGGGAGCGCCGAGCCTATGTTTATCTTGTGGTGGAGTGAGCAATGAAAGCACATCGACCTTCACTTCTTCAAGCTGCTCTTGTTACTTCACTTGGCTATATCGTGGTTCAGCTTGATGTCACTATCGTCAACGTTGCCCTACCGACCTTTGCCAGAATATTCCAAGCTGACATGTCTGGGCTACAGTGGATCCCAGATGCGTATGTCATCGTTTTTGCAGCCCTTCTGCTTGCCGCAGGCGGATTGAGCGATCGATTTGGCAGTCGGAGAATCAACCTCGTTGGAATGGTCATTTTCCTGTTTGCATCGCTAATTTGTGCTTCCGCTACCTCAATTGATATTATGATTGTTGGCCGTATCGGACAAGGGGTAGGTGCAGCCCTTATTCTTCCTTCATCACTCGCATTGCTCTCTGCAGTCAGCGAAGGCGATGCAGTACTCCGTACAAAAGCCATTGGATGGTGGAGTGCTATTGGTGGCATTATTAGTGCCGCAGGGCCTTTTATTGGAGGGCTTATACTAAAATATTCATCTTGGCACGCACTTTTTCTGATAAATATCCCGTTATGTCTTGCTGGTATAATTTTTACTCTTTATATTATCAAGGAACCCCCATGTCATCATCGCCAAAAAGTTGATACAAAAGGGATAGTTATTTTTATCATAGCTAGTTTTTCACTAGTGTTTTTACTTATCAATTTTGGAAAAAAATCCGTACATTCCCTTTCTGACCTTTCATTTATAATATTATTTTTCATTTCAGCGACACTGTTAATTCGGCACCTAAGAAATAATGAATATGCTTTTATACCGCCAACTTTACTGCGAACCCCCATTTTCTCAATGGGATTGCTTCTAGGCGCCACCATGAACTTTTCATTTTATGGTTCTATCTTTATATTAACCATTTATTTTCAGGTTTATCGCGAATTTTCACCCGTTATGACAGGGTTAGCTCTGCTGACTTTCACTATTATTGCTGTGGCCAATACTGCCAGCGGTTACTTGTCTGAACGCTTTGGCCCCCGCCTAACCATCATGACCGGACTAGTTACTGCCTCTGTGACCTATACTATTCTGGCTTTTTTTACGTATACCGATGCGAGTTATCTTGCTTTTGTATGTTTCCTATTTCTTATGCCGATAGGTGGCGGAATTGCCTTGCCCACGCTTATTTCGGCTTTCATTCATGCAGCACCTGCCGATAAGACGGCAACCGCCTCAGCAGCGATTAACTCCATGCGTCAAATCGGTGGTGCTATTGGCGTAGCGTTGCTTGGGCTTCTTGTCTCCGGCGTACATTTCCCAGTAAATGTCGGAGCTGCCACCGGCTTTCTTATTGCAGCCTTTACCATGCTGATAACAGTACTCCTTACCTATACAATGTTTTATGAGTCTGAAATCAAGAGGGTTTAAGATGAATATCAGTAATATTCTGTTAGCGCCGATGTAAAAATGACCCACATGCCAATGTAAAATGGACCCACCATGGGTAAAACTGGCAGTTTTAAGCGAGCTGCCGATGCTAACATTGGAGTTAAGAGTGGAGATTGCTGTTCTT